>NZ_JAGSOI010000030.1 GCF_023684405.1 Methanococcoides seepicolus
ATAATATTTCATGGACTGGCACATTTTCTACCATATAAATGTAATGCATAAGCTATGCTCAAAGTGAGACCAGTCGTCTTGAAAAAAGAGTTACGCTTTTAAAGCGAAAAGCTAATTTGATAATCTCGTATAAGTATGAATATTTCATAATGGCCGCACAGTAAAAATAAAATATTATTATCTACAAATAAAATAGCATGTGTCATAAAGTATTATCTACAATCACATTTGTGTTTTCATTCCTATGTTCTTAAATTGAAAAGGATGTGTGGGTATGGACCGAAAAATAAAGATCGGAATTGTTGTTCTTGCATTGATCATATTGCTATTGCCCTATTGGTTCACATTTTTCATAGCAGGTCCGCCCACCCCGTTGTTCACAGTGCATAATTCAGATATCGTTCCACGCGTTGTTACCGTGGAGATAATTGGTTCTGACAACAGTTCGATCTTTAGTTCAACAAAGGAGTTGCAACCTGGCAGCTCATGGTCTCAGAGAAAGCCTTTTCGAATGCTTTCAGCATCATTATTTGACTGGGCAGGGATAAGTTATGTTGTGCATGCAACACTTGACAACGATGCATCGGCCAATCTGAGGATAAACTATCATCCCTGGAATACAGCTTATGTATCAATAGGGTACGGTACTATAGGAATCGGTGAGATGACCGTTTAACAAACAGTTCATATCATAAAATAATCAAAAAAGAGGAATGCAGTACATTTTTAAGAATGCCCTGCGAACGTCCACTTATTCTTTCAGCTTCACAACAAGGAACCTGAAAAGGCTGTCACTCTCATTCCTGAGCAAATGAGGGATACCTTTCGGACTTTCAATAAGCATGTCCTTTGAAACGCTTTCTTCTTCATCGCCGATAACAACGATGCCTTCACCTTCAAGAACATAGAAAAATACGTTCATAGGTGTCTTGTGCAGCTTGAGTGCTTCCCCTGGCTTAAGTTCGAGGTGAACAACCTGTGTCTGTTCAGTGTCATAGAGCCCTTTGGCAATTACGTTATGAGGATTCTCTTTTTCAGGTGCCTTACTTAATTCTACGATCTTCATTTGTTATCTCCATTTCTTTAAGGTAATGATAGGTTTATGATGTCAAAGCCATTTACAGGGAAGTTATTTCAGCAGCCTCTCCATATCTTCTTCCACCGTAGTGTTCGGTGTGATATTGAACTCATTGACCAGCACGTTGAGGACATTAGGTGACACAAAGGCCGGAAGCTTTGGTCCGAGGGTAATATCCTGTATTCCCATTCTTAACAGGGCAAGTAACACAAGGACTGCCTTTTGTTCGTACCATGCGATATTGTACGAGATCGGTGCTTCATTAACATCCGTAAATCCAAGTCTGGCCATAAGTCCTTGTGCAATGATGACCAGTGAAAATGAATCATTACATTGGCCTGCATCCAGTACCCTTGGAATTCCATCAATGTCCCCAAGGTCAAGCTTGTTGTAGCGATATTTTGCGCATCCTGCGGTCAGTATGACAGTATCCTTTGGCAGTGCTTCTGCAAAATCCGTATAATACTGCCTGTCCTTTTGGCGACCGTCACATCCTGCCATGACAATGAACTTCTTTATCTTGCCTGCTTTGACGGCATCAACGACCTTGTCTGCAACAGAGAGGACGGAATTGTAGGCAAAACCGCCCATGATAGTTCCCTCTTCAAGTTGGACAGGTGGTTCGCATTTCTTAGCCTGTTCAATTATCGCTGAGAAATCCTTTTGTCCTTCCTTTCCAATGAGATGTGTGACCCCGTCAAAACCAACAGAACCGGTAGTGTATATTCTGTCAAGGTATGTCTTCTTCGGAGGGACGATGCAATTGCTTGTCATCAGTATAGGTCCGTTGAAGCTGTCGAACTCCTTTGTCTGATGCCACCATGAGCCACCGTAGTTGCCTACAAGATGCTCGTACTTCTTAAACTCTGGATATGAATTTGCAGGCAACATTTCGCCGTGAGTATAGACATCGACACCGGTGCCTTGTGTCTGGTCCAGCAGTTGTTTCAGGTCATTGAGGTCATGACCACTTACAAGGATTCCCGGATTATTTCTTGTTCCGATATTGACCTCTGTGGGTTCCGGATTTCCGAATGTAGCGGTATTTGCCATGTCAAGCAGTGCCATCACATCAAAACCTTTTTCCCCACATTTCAGGACAAGTGAGATGAGTTTCTTATCGGTGAGGCTGTCATCCGTGGTTGCCACCAGTCCTTCTTCTATGAACGAATTGACTTTTTTATTGGTCTGCCCAAGCATCATTGCATGATGTGCGTATGCTGCAATTCCTTTGATTCCGAAGATCACCAGTTCTCTTAATGAGCGGATATCTTCGTTCTCTGTTGCAAGTATGCCGGTATTCCTGTCCTTGAGGTTTTCCGGGCTCACAGTTGCGATCTCGGGCAGATAATTCTCATCAAGTGCATTGTTATCCAGAAGTTTCTGCTTGATCTCATCCTGAAGCTTAAATCCTCTGTCAATGCGATCCTGAATTCCGGTCGCTCTGAAATCGGTATTCGTTATAGTTGAGAACAGTGCATCGAGCATAAAGTCATCAGTGCTCTCTTCAGAAATGCCTGCCTTTCTTGCTTTCTTATTGTAGAATGCAATGCTCTTAAGCACATAGATGAGATCGTCCTGAAGGTCTGCAACCTCCCCTTTCTTCCCACACACGCCGTTCTTTGTACAGCCTTCGCCGTTCATTGTTTCTTCACACTGGTAACAGAACATATTATCACCTTTTAATGCAGGTTCTTCAGCACCATTCATCAATTACTAACTACAAGCCAGTATATTTTGTATATTGCTATTTATAGAGCCAGTTTCATTTTTGATACTGGTATTATAAAAATACTGAATCCCCATTCCTCTATATTCTATGAGTTTTCAACTATTTAAGAAAGGGGGACACAGATCAGTAATAAGTAAAAAAAGGGTAAGGTGCAGTGATATCTGCCCTGATTATAAACCACACTTTTCTAAAAGCTCGCTTGCACGTACAAGGGGAATAAGTTCCACATCTATCTCTGCAAGATTTCCGGTGGCACCATCTTCGCGGTCCACGACAGTTATCACTTTTTCAACGATACATCCGGCTTCACGGATTGCTCCAATGGCCTCGATAACGGAACCTCCGCTTGTGGTCACATCTTCGAGCAGGATTATCCTGTCACCTTTGGTCGCATCGCCTGCAAATCGTCCTCCTGTGCCATAGTCTTTAGTAGCTTTCCGAATCAGCAAAAGTGGAAGACCGGTTTCAAGGGATACGGCTGTGGCGATAGGAACGCCGCCAAGAGCAACGCCTCCGATGAGGTCTATGTCTATTTTCTTTATCATTGAAGCTGCCTGTTTTGCAATGATCTTCAATGTGGAAGGGTTGGAACTTGCTTTTTTAATATCGATGTAGTACTTGCTTTTCTTTCCTGATGCAAGGGTGAAGTCACCGAATTTTACCGCGCCACAACCCTCAAGTGCCTCTATAAGTTCATTCTTGTCATTTGCTGTTGTCATTGTAATTTCTCCTTGGTTTACCACGGTTCCTTTTTCACTCCCATGAAATAGCCGACAACATTAGTTGAAAGGTGGAGCAGTGGAGTGATCACTAATATAACTATGATGACACTGGCTGTGAAATGCTCAGCGAACCAGACCGGGGATGCAAGATATGCAAATAGCCATGCTCCGAGGACAAAATCGAGCTGGTCGATTATCGGCAGTGGTGCTCCGCGTTTAAGCCCCATACGGCGTTTGAAGAAGCTCATGAACATATCCCCGAAAAGGGAGCCGAATGCAAGTGCGAATATCAGTATGGTAGTATTGGAACCGCCTGTGCCGAATATTGGGAGTTCCACTCCGAAGAGCATTGGATACTTTTCAAGAAGTTGCATTTGCATCAGTCCTGCAAGTGCTCCGAATATGAGTCCTACAAAGAAACCACGGAACGTTTTTCCATCTCCAAGTATTCGTCTTCCGTCTGACATAGTTTTGCCACTGTCGATGGGTCTTCCTCCCCCGAACAGTGCTGCGAAAGGATTTGGCAGGTATGCCGGAAGCATTAACCATAATGCAAGAACAATTATCTCGATCGTGTTATCAACTCAGAAGTTTTTGTCCTAATCTGCTTCATTGATATATAAAATCAACTATAATATCGGCCTTGCCTAAAAAGTCCTATTGACTACAAAATTGGGCATTTGACCACAAAGTATCCTGTTTGACTATAAATTCAAAAAATCAGTGCCATACAAAGCCTTCAATTGCTCGAAAATGGTGCAAAAGTTAAGTATTCTTCAACAAGGAACACATCAGCCGTATCTAAATACAAACTATAAATAATTGTACCTTTTGATTTTTTAGGCTCTATATTCTTCTTTATTTCAATTCCTTGTTTTAATCAATGTGACTGACAAGTTCCATGAGCTGCAGTACAAAGATAAGCAACGCAATTGCCAAATATGGTTTTTTTCGGAATGCAATTAAGAATCCGATTAGTGAATGGGCAAGTGAATATTTCCAAAAATCATCAATGATCTCAAATATATACGACCATTCAACGTATCTGCCAAGTTGTTCGAATCGGAAATCAAGAATTGCACCGAGGGGTCCTGCATAAAAGAACATGAGTGGATACATCAATAGCCCCAATATTGCAGCTGATACTTTATTTCCAGTGTAGTAGGCATAACAAGCCAATGCGATAAGCGGTCCAATGAGTATAAGTGGTAATGCATATGGATCGAATATTGCCCATAGTAACGCAAGTATGAATGGCACTCCCAGGATGATAAATATGGAATAAGATGGATTTTTAATAGCATCTTTGATTCGATTTAAATATTCAGTTTTTTTATCTACGGACATTTTTAGTTCCATTGTCGTCAAATCCATCATTTCTATATCTAAATAAAAGTACAGGAAAGCTTATTTTGTTCACTTTCTGCTAGATCTACATTAGCTAGTATCCATACTCTCCAAACTCAGGTAGTTTCATATCAAAAGACGAACTAGCCATTTCATTATCCAATTCTTTATAATGGGAAGTGCTTACCAATGATTCGGACATCATTGCATATATAATTGCATATCACAGATGTATATTTATAATGTTGTACTGGTCCGCTATATTTATTTTTACTACAAAAACAGGCATTTGACCACAAAGTAAAGGACTTTATAGGCAAGGTCGACATTACTCATATCAGTACTTTCAAACCAGTACCGATACATATTTTAATATAAATAACGACTGTGAATCCAATGAAAGAAAGCAAAGACATCATAAATAGCAGCAACATCATGTTGGCAAGTGTGCTGACAATGCTTCTGCTTGCTGCTCTCATCACTCTGGGGATGCTGACACCACTTGTCGTGAAGCTCACCACCGGTAATGAGATAAGCATGGGTGCTGAATATTTCAATGACAGGAGTGCAATACCGACAGCAGCATTGGTCGTACTGCTCACCACAGGTCTGCTTTATGGTTACTTCGGTGCAAAGAAGGCTCTCTTAGTTACAGGTCTTACTGTTCTCCTATCTCTGGTGTTCGCTTTCATCTCACCCTTTGGGAACCTTCCGCTTGATGTCACAGTTCCATTAACAGGAATGGCGGTTGTAGCCACATTCTATAAGATGTACATGGCAATGGAACGTGGATCATGGATACTGAAGCTCAAAGGCATAAGTGCTCATGTGATACATCTTGGCATTCTTTTCATTCTCATAGGCATTGTTGCCAGTTCGAACATGCAGGTGGAAGGTTCTGATATTGTAACCATGGACTATCCCGGACATTTCGAAGGGCAGAACTACATAGTTTCCGTAACAGACATGCATTCTGTTTTCGAGGGTTCTCCATACAAGCAATATCCTGGGTCTTCCTACGCAACCCACGTTACCTTCGATGTCTATAAGAAAGGTGCTTATTTTGATAGTGGTCAGGTCAAATACATAACCGACTTCAAATGGGGTCAGACATTCACTACCACCTATGTTGACCGGGGTGTCTTTGAAGAGTTGTTCATAGCTCCAAAGGCATTGAATGAAAGCAGTGGTGAGGTCAGTCTGTATGTCCGGACAGTCCCGTTCATAACATTCATCTGGGGTGGTCTTTTCCTTATGGTTGCCGGCATCATCTCTCTTGTGCTTGTGGACCGTTCAATTGAAAACAGCAGCCCAAAAGCAGAAAGACCTCTTAATGGAAAACAAAATAACGGCTCTAAGGTTCGTAAGGGGGCTAAAAAATGAATTTCGGAATGATATCTATCTGGTTGGCCTTCATTCTCGGTACAGGTTCAGCAGGTCTGGCTATTATCGGTCTTTTGCGAAACGATGAACGCTTAATTTCCCGATCAAAACAGTTCGAGCTATGGTGTACCGTTCTAACAACATTTGCAATCATATTGCTGACCTATTATCTGTTCACAGTATCGGCATCCTATGTCTATGTCTATCTTCATTCCAGCATAGACCTTGAATGGTTCTATCGCTTTTCTGCCCTCTGGGCAGGTCAGGAAGGTTCGTTCCTGCTCTGGACATGGTTCACTCTCATCATCCTTCTGGTAATTCAGTATACAGGACAGACGAAACAGCTTACGGATACGAAGTTAATGGATATCACAAGGGCGGTCTGTCTCACGATAGTAGCTTTCTTCCTCCTTCTTCTGGTATTGAAGAATCCCTTCGAGACCTATTACGCTGTTTTCGGAGGAGCTATCGAGACCTCCAACTGGAATCCTTTTGTTGCGGTATATCATCTTATCGATGGTCAGGGGATGAACCCGCTTCTCAGGAACCCCTGGATGGCAGTCCATCCCCCAATACTGTTCCTGGGATATGCCGCATTCACTATACCCTTCGCAGCAGCATTTGCCGCATTGCTTATCGATGACGACAGGTGGATGAAGCTGACAAGGAACTGGATGCGTCTGGCATGGCTTTTCCTCACAGCAGGTATCGGTCTTGGTGGATTTTGGGCATATGAGGTTCTCGGATGGGGAGCATGGTACTGGTCCTGGGACCCTGTCGAGACATCTTCCCTTATACCCTGGATAACAGCTACCGCGTTCCTACATTCGGCAACAAGGGTCCGTTATGGAGAATACCGTTTCCTTGCTCCAATGCTGGCAATAGTTTCGTTCATAATGGTAATATTCGCTACCTTCGTGACACGCAGTGGTATGTGGGTATCCGTACACTCCTGGCAAGATCTCACATTTGAAGGAACATTGATCGCGTTCTTCCTGGCAATACTCATCGGCTCAAGTCTTGTGTTGCTGACGAGAAGGTACTTTGAAGAGAATGACAGCAGCGATAAAAGCGGCCAGCATAAGGATAGATATAAAAGAATTGTTCAAAAAAAGATCAGGAGAATCTGAAATAGATCCTCCTGTTATTCTTCCCTTTATTCTCGGCCTTGAATATCTCAATATGTGGTATCTCGGCCGTATTTGAAACATGGGTCCCACCACATGCCTGGTCATCGACATCAGGTATCCGTATAACTCTTATTTCTTCTATTTCCGGCGGGAATGCGTCCTTGAGCTTCACCACTGAAGGTATCTTCAATGCTTCATCCCTCGGAAGGATATCTATCACTAAGTCGATGTTCCGGTCTATGATCTCATTGACCTTCACTTCATAAGAGCCTATAAGCTCCCTGTCGAAGTCCTCAAGATTAAAATCAACTCTTGTCTTATTTTCTGCTATCTGATTACCGGATATCTTTGCACCGGTCTCATTATGGATTATAGCACTGAGAATATGGGCAGCAGTGTGATATTTCATGAAAAGGCTTCGTCTGTCCCAGTCAATATTACCTTTTACTTTATCTCCGGCCTTCAATCCGGCCTCTGAGACCTCGTGACCTATCTTTCCGTCAAATTTATCCACAAATATGACGGGATACTCTTTGCCGTCACATACCAGTTTCCCGGTATCATGCGGCTGTCCTCCTGAATTGGGATAGAAAGCCGTCCTGTCAAGGACAACGAATCTATCATCGGTCACATCGAGGACATTAGCCTCGAACTCTTTTATCTGACAGTCTTTAAGGTAGAGTGTTTCCATAATGAAAAATCAGGAATATCCTTAATAAATGTTTTTCATTCCGACAAACATCACATCTTTACTCTTCCAATATCGATGTAATCGACACCTTCGTCTGTGGGAATCGCATAGAGCATCCTCTTTCTTACACTATTTGCAAGCCTTATGGCCCTTGACATGACCGGTAGTGTAAACTCATGGTCCAATGGTATCGAATGTATGAGATATTCGGAATGCGGTATCTTCGTTGGCGATTCCACCTGTGTATAAACGCGGAAGTGACTGCCGAACTTGAAACCTGTCTTTGGCACGACCCCTTCATCTCGAAGATCTGTGTAAACACTGCTCTTTATATTGAACTCAGGTTCAATTTCCGAAGCCATCTTTGAAAAAGCATCCACATCCAGATATTCATTCTGCCTGTTGTTGATATTGAGGACACCTTTCTCAAGGAGGTATCGGGATTCAACAAGGGAAAGCTGCAATCTCTGACTATCAAGGGGTTTCCCATAAAAGCCGTTCTCAAAAAGGGTGTTCGAAGCGTCCTCATCCCATACGACAACCCTGTCCTCAAGGAAAGTGGCATCTACATTGATATCCGGATAAAGAGGTTCCTTCATCTCACCTTTTAAACGTGGCCTTTTCACATCGTAGAACGTAATGTCACTCTCTTCGTCCACAATAGCGAGTATCATCTGCTTCCTTACGTTCTCGGCTGCTGCAAGGGAACGTAACAGGTCCCTCAGTGGCATTGGTGCCCTCTCCGACCTTACATAGACGAACTGTTTTGCTGCTCCCTTTCCGGGATGACTGCCACGTGGGTATACGCGGAAATCGGTCACTCCGGGCTGGACGTAGAATCCTCGTTCTCTCAGGTCCTTATAAACGATATATTTAAGCTCGAAGGATGGCTGCAAGATGGAAGCTGCTTTGAAAAGACCTGCAAAATCCAGAACCTTTCCTTCATGTTCCACTTCTATCTTCCCGCGGTATGCCAGATATACAGCTTCGATAAGTGTAAGCTCAAGACCGTTTGGTTTAGGCCTGCCGTAGTACCCGTTATTGTAAAACTCATTAATGGCTTTTTTTTCTACAATTACACGGTCTTTGACTATCTCTGCTCTCATTCTTTATTACCTCTGTATCTGATGGCGGAATCCACGAAGGATGCTGCAAATTCTTTATATGAAGCTGCTTCCAGATGCGCGTATGCACCAAGGGTATTGTTCCTGACAAGTCCGTCCCATCCGTCACGTATCCCTGTTCCGCGGGATAGCTTGATTGCAAATTCGGCATCATCCGGTAGTTCGGTCACTTCTGAATGATGGAACTCATGTCCTATGAACGAATTTCCTTTACTGCCGATCACTGTATCTTCATCGAGCTGGCCTATATTGTAACTGACCACACGTTTGTGTCCCATGAGGGAATGTCCGGGAAGTGCTCCGACCATTTCATGAGTGGCCTCCGGCATTTCCGCCATGTGGTATGTTCCTTCGTCTTTCACACCAGTTGTGATCCTCTCGGTCAGATACATAAGTCCCCCACATTCACCGTATATGGGGAGTCCGTTCTCCGATGCTTTCCTTATGTCCTCCCTCATGCTTTCATTTGCCTCCAGCTCAGCAGCATAAAGTTCGGGATAACCGCCGCCCAGATAAAGGCCGTCCATATTCGGCAGTCTCTCATCGTGGATGGGGCTGAAATATTCAAGTTTAGCTCCTGCAAGTTCCAGAAGCTCAAGATTGTTATGATAATAGAAGTTAAAAGCCTCATCAAGTGCAATTCCTATCACAGGTCTTTCACTTTCAAGCTTTCTGGGTTTGAATATGGTGTTCTCTGCTTTCTTTAAAGGCTGTGCCTGTTGAGCTATCTCAATGAACTTGTCAATATCGATGCCTTCCGATATCCTTTTCTCGATAGCTGCAAGACGTTCATCAAGATCATTGACCCGGCGTCTTTCCTCGATTGCAGGGACAAGTCCAAGATGACGCATGGATATCTGCATGGCATTATCCCTTGGGATTATGCCGAGTACAGGAAGTTTGGTAAAATGCTCAACTGCTTCCTTCGCCTTTTTTGCATGCCGCATGCCGCCGATATTGTTGAGTATGACACCTACGATATTGACGTCAGGGTCAAAGTCCTTATATCCATTGACAAGTGCAGCGGCGGAGCGTGTGATGCTTCGGGCGTTGATGATGAGGATCACCGGACATTTCAGCATCTTTGCTATCTGTGCGGTGCTTCCCATATCTCCAATGCTTTCCAGTCCTTCGAAAAGCCCTCTGACACCTTCGATCACAGCGATCTCGGCTTTGCCATCCACTTCACATGCATGTGCGAACACATCAAGGACACCCTCCTCTCCCATGAGGTACCCATCAAGGTTGCGTGCTCTTCTTCCTGTTATTTCGGAATGGTAGCTCGGGTCTATATAATCAAGGGCTACTTTGAAAGGCTGTACATTATATCCTCTGGTCTTAAGAGCTGCCAGCAATCCGGCGGTGATGGTAGTCTTTCCGGAAGATGACCTGTCAGCAGCAAGGAGCACTCTTGGAATATTGAATTCTTTATTATCTGCGGATGGCATGATGGTATCTCTTTTTATCTGGTAAGCTCTCTGAGACGCTCATCGTCAAGAGCAACAGGCATAACGGAAGTATCGCGTTGCATGATAGCCTTCGCGAGGTCACGATAGACTTGTGCAATGCTGGAGTCTGGTGCTTTTTCCATGACCGAGAAACCGTCCCTCTCGCAATCCTGCACGATCTGTTCTTTTGGTATGAATGCCATAAGGTCGCTTCCGATCTCACTTGCGAACTTGGTCACTATCTCTTTTTCACGGCTCACACTGCGGGAATTACATATGATCCCGCTAAGAGGGGTGTTTATCTTTGCCAGTCCTCTGCAGATATTGTTTGCTGCATAAAGGGGCATATATTCACCGGATGTAAGGACGTATGCTTCCTTTACAAGCCCTTTGCGTATGGGTGCTACAAAGCCACCGCATACGATATCTCCTGGGACATCATAGATAATAAGGTCCATCTCGTTCAGCGTCTTTGATATCTTCTTAAGTGTCTGGATGGCCACGATAATTCCGCGTCCGGCACAGCCGATACCTGGTTCGGGACCGCCCACTTCCACACACTTTACGCCATTGTAACCGGTAAATACGACATCTTCTTCTTTCACATCCTTTTCCTCACGCAGAAGGTCAAGGATGGTCGGGATGCGTTTTCCTCCAAGAAGGGTGATGGATGAATCGCTTTTCGGGTCACAGCCAATTATCATTACCGTGTACCCCTCATCGGCACATGCGGCTGCAACGTTGGACGCAGTACTGGATTTTCCGATGCCACCTTTTCCATAGATAGCTATTCTTTTCTGTACGCTCATCTGTGAATGCTCCGTTTTATAATGATTCTTTTGCGACTTCTCTCAATGTTGCACCGAACTCGGATTCTACGATGTGGTTGACTCCGAGTGTCTTTGGATGCAGGTCTATCTCGACAAGCACATGTTCGTGTCCCATTTCCTTAAGTGGCAATACCTGTCTTGGTCCGTTGGTAACGGATATCAGTTCCATATTGGAGATGTGATCCATTGGTATTGCATGCGGGACTCCGCTTATCACAGCGAAATCGAAGTCGATGTACTTGTCCTTTATCAGTTGGTCAACAGTATTCCCTGCAATAGGATACTCGTCAAGTCCGCCAATGTTCTCGTGGATGACAACGCCCTTTTCCTTCAGGTCGTTCGCGATGCATTCTGCATGATGGCGAACTCTTGGAAGTCCCAGCTTCTCATCGATATTTGCCATATTGACAATATTGTCTGCTTTGCCAAGCTGCTCAGCTACTTCGTTGATCGCAACTGTGATGTCTGCGAACATATATCCTGTCTCTTTCTTGGCGTTCATGATGACAAGTCCGCGTTTTCCTTCCTTGAGCAGCTCGATTATCCTCTGTGCGACCTTGTATTTCACATCGCCGCGTGAAGGTGCAAGATATTCCCGGCTTGCAGCACCATGTCTTAGCTCGACATTGGTTGCTTCCTCGAGCAGGAAACGCTGCCTTTCAAACTCTGTCTTGTCAATAATACCGACATTGAGTGCGGATTCAAGTGCAACGATCACACCTTTTGTATTGTTCCTGTACCCTGCATGCACTTCCACTTCAATTACCGGTACATCAAGGTCTGCTTCCATGACCGGCTCATGCATTTCCTCTCCGATTATCATGCTGGCACAGGTGCCCACAACACCGACGAGTTTCGGTTTGAACATCTCGTTCACTTTATGGAGCACATTCACGAGTGCATCATGTCCTCCAAAAACGAAACCGTTTTCATCAAGGGCAGTTGTCACTACATGTATGCCGTCCTCTTCCAGCAATCTCGCATGCTTGAAAGAGCATCCAGGTGGTCCGTGCAGTACTGCAACATCTACATTCAGGTCCCTTAATGTGTACAATGCGGCCACGATGGAACTTGGTCGTGGGTGTATGATCGTAATATTCTTGTCCATGATAGTTCCTCATTTTTGATAATATATTTATGAAATGTATGATAATATGTTTACTGAACTGTATTATAGTAAATTTTATGATGATACGTTTTTATCTGAAACATTTGACACACGACAATATAATGTCACCAGCGGTGGAATTTATCAGGGCGGTGTCCATCCCTTCTTCAAGCGTTCGCACATAATATGCGTTATCATATTTTATATCACGCATTCGGGTTCCCACCAAAATGACCTTATCCATCAGTTTCCCCTTCCTCCGAAGGAGGTCTGATACATTCTCAGGCGGGAGGCCTTCGCATACCTGCTCTGCTTCTTCACCAAGTATGATAACAACCTTTCCATCTTCAGATGTCAGGGCATAATCAAGTGCCTTTTCCACAGATAATATATCCATTCCTGAATTGGAATTATCTATAAGTATCCTGCTTTCAAGTTTGCTCTTTGTCATCCTTCCGGTAAGACCCTTGAAATCACGAACTGTTTCCGATATATCTTTCTCATCAACCCCAAACGCAACCGCTATTGCAGAAGCTGCAGCGATGGCTATGGTATAAGCAGAAACATCGAATCCTTCAGTTGTGGTCGTTCTTATGGTGGAATTCACTGTATGAATGGAAACCTCATTTCCTGTGATTGTTATGTTCACATCGGCAACACCGTCAGCTTCATCGCTGAAAGTTATCGTGTCGATATTCTTTTCCCTGGCAGAAGTTATGGTTTTCTCTGCATTTGAATTGATTACGACAATACTGCCAGCCTTTGCATTTTCTATCATCTGCAATTTAGCATCACTTGCCCACGCAGTGCCAGAGGCTATCCTGTAATCCTGTCCCAATGATGTGATTACTCCAATATCTGCACATCCGGTGCCTCCAATGGATGTTTCAAAAATGACGACATCCGGTCTTATCCTTTCCTTTTCCATAATTTCAATGGCTATGAGGATGCTTCCGGGTGCAATGCTAAGCCCTTTATGGATCACTGTGGCAATACCTTCTTTCCAATATTCCAGTCCTCTGGAGGTGTGGAGTAGCACTGTATGTTTTCTTGAAATGATATCTGCCAGAAGGGATGCGGTACTGGTCTTGGCCTTTGTACCTGTGATCTCAATGATAATTTGTCTGGCAAGCCGTTTATTTTCATTGATAAGCTGTCCGACCATTTTATGATGTGTCACAACAAGGTTCCCTTTCTCTCTTGCACTTTTCAGTACTTGAAAATCCGGGTCAAGATGAACTGGAGCTACAACGATTTCCGTAGGTTTTAGCTCAAATTCGTCCTTTGAGGAAAGAACAGAAAAAAATTGTTGCAGATCAGATATTGCCGCATCGTCCAGCGTATCATAGACATCGATGGCACGGACATTATATCCAATCCTTACCATCTCTTTTGCAACAGGAATTCCGGCGTGCGTCAGGTCGAGCACGACCGCATCCTTCTGACCTGCGTTCATAGTTATTGGTCTGTTTACATTACTTCCGTTGCTCTCTCGAATACGAGATCTGCAAGAAGTTCGTGGTGTCCGAGTGGTTTTCCAAAAGTGACCGGTACTTCATTTCCATCCACGGTGATCTTTCCTTCATTTGTCTCAGGGTCGAGTTTGAGTATTTCCGGAATATCTTCTGTGATATGAACTCCTGATGCAAGGAATACAGGTACGGCTACGATCTTTGTAATGCCTGTGCCTTCGAAATCAGCAAGAGCTTCCACAACTGTTGGAATTGTGTTCTCCATGAAACCTGCTTTTATCACATACTCAGGATGTTTTTTTGCAATTGTAGCTGCTATCTCTGATACAACTTCTTTATTGTAAGGCAGTCTGCTTCCGTGTCCAATGGCTAAGATCCCTATCTTTTCGGTCATTTTTTATACCTCTAATGTTTTAGATTTTACTTTCAAATAGTTTTGCTTTTCTATAATAAGGAATGCGAGACAATCAATATTCATCTCATCCTCTCATTTTCGAAAAGCTTTAATTTGGCACAGTGTTCATACGTTTGCACACCATTTGTGTTACTCCTATGATATTGTGATTACATAAAAACAATTCGGATTTGTTTTTGGTAGTACTATGTACACCTTATAAAAATGAAATTTGTGTGGGTGCAAATACTGTAAAGAAAACATGAATCAACTCTGAAATGAAAAATAGCACTTAAAACCAGTGAAATAAATATCAGGAACGCAAGTAGATGATATGGTCAATAAAATAAGAAAAAAATGTCAATAAAATAAGAAAAAAATGTCAATAAAAAAAAGAATCAGGAGCCGTCGTCTTCTCCGTCATCCTCTTTGTAACCATCAGCTCCGATCATGGCAGCTTCAACGGAATCAATACCATCGAGCCATTCTGCAACAAGGCCGTATGGGAGATCTTCCATAGCAGCTTCTGGCAGATTTTTACCGTTCAGTATAAGTGCTCCGACCTGTGCAATGCATGTTATGGCCGAATCAATATCTTCTGCTTCTTCATATTCGATCGCTACTGCAATGAGATCTTCGATGCTTGATTCTTTATCAAAGTCGCCTGCTATGTAGCACTCGCATGCTGCGAAGCTTCCTGCAAGGGCTGTCTGTACAGACTCGAGCATCATATCAATGTCCTCGGACACAGGTTCGACCTCTTCGAGTGTAATATCTCTGATGTCCTTGATTATCGCGATCGCATCATCTAAAGGAAGTGTCTTATTCTCGTATTTTGCAATGACCTTCAGGCATGCGAGAATGATGTCATCTTCCATAGTGACAAAAATAGCACCTTCTTTCCCGGAGTTTTCCTCTTCTTCCTTGAACTCGAATCCGCTTTCTTTCACTTGACCGAGCCAGTTGCTCCAGCGCTCTTTTGTATAAAAATCATGGTCGATTTTTTCATGTGTGTCCGACATTTTAGTACCTCTTTCAATTTCCACTTATTGGGTATATCTAGGAAATGTTCCAGTATTCATATAAAAGACATTCGAGTCAGGGTAATAGCTCGACTTTCTTCAATGTGACTGAAGGGTCAGCTTCCATCTCTACAGTGCCCATCACTTTCAGAATGGTGCACCTGTCTCCGTTGCGAAGTCCTTTTGGATAGCAAAGCTCATATCTTTCAGCATCCAGTTTCTCATCACATTTTGGTGCCTGATATCTTATCTTTGAACCTTCGATAGCTTTTTTCGAGTCCAGTAATGCAAAGATCGGTGCTTTTACAACATCGACGACCATTGCTCCTTTATCATGGACAAAACACTCATGAAGGGTATCGTTCCTTACTTTTACTACCCTGTACTTCTTTCCTTTTTCAAGGCTCATACAGGTGTTTTTCAGTTTACACTGCTCGCATTCCGGCGTATCTCCATCGAAGAAGAACTCTGCACCTTCCTTTGCGAGTCTGGTTCCAATGAGCGTTATAGTGGTATCCATGTCCTCCATTTAATCACCTTGTGTTATGAGATCGTAATGACCTTAGTAATAATACGATAATTTTTGGGTTTATCAAACCCGCTCTTCTTATAGAGATAAAGATATACTGATAATCCCTTAATTCAGACCTTTTTTTAGGATATGACCTTTGTCTTCCTTGCGACTATTTCAGCGGCATCAGGTGTCAGCCCTGTGCCAAGTATGGTATATCTTTCAGGTCTGATAGTATGTGAGAGTACAAGTGCTTCTAATATATACTTATCTTCAATACCCAGCTCTTTGGCAGTAGTGGGTGCTCCTATCAGCTTTAAAGCATCACTTATCCTTTTCCAGTCACCGCCATGAAGGTACATCATCAATATTGTACCAACACCACATTGTTCGCCGTGAAGTGCCGGTTCATCTGCTATCCGGTCAAGGGCATGGCTGAACATATGCTCAGATCCGGATGCAGGTCTTGATGAACCTGCAATGCTCATTGCGACCCCGCTTGATACAAGTGCCTTAACGACCATTCTGACAGAACTCTCAAGTTCGGGTTTTATCGAATCTGCTGAATCCATAAGTATCTGTGCGGTCATGCTTGCAAGTGCGGCGGCATATTCACTGAACGGCACATTCTGTAGCCTGCTCGCAAGTTGCCAGTCAAGCACTGCAGTACAATTCGAGATGATGTCACCGCAGCCTGCTGCTAATAATCTGTAAGGCGCATTGGCTATGATCTCCGTATCCGCAATAACTGCCATTGGTGCGTTAGCCTGGATCGATGTCGTGGTCTTCCCATCTTTTATGGAAGCTCTCGAAGAGACGATACCATCATGCGAGGCAGCTGTCGGGACACTTATGAAAGGCACTTCCAGCTCAGTGGCAGCAAGTTTCGCGACATCGATGGTCTTACCGCTACCCACACCCAAAAAGTATTTGGTGCCTGATTCTATTGCATGCTTCCTTATCCTTTCAACTTCTTTCATGGATGCTGATTCCGAGATCACCAGCTCGACGTTCTGGCCTACATCCTGCAATGAATCCTGAACGATCTCACCTGCTATCCCTTTGGTACTCTTTCCTGTGACCACTAATGCGTTGTCGATAAGTTTCAGGTCTGTGCAGACATCTCTGACCTCGTTGATGACGCCATTTCCTATCACAACATTTCTTGGTAGCTGCATCCATTTCTTCTGTCCGTTCATATCATGTGTCACATCCATGTGTATATGGTTATCTGTATTTCTGACACCATATATTATTAAGCATTAGTGTTATTAGGTTATTCCTACAGCTTTTGCAACAGTGAGAAATAATGTGCCCTTATGTAAATAAGATCTTGGAATTTGTGAACCGTTATTATCTTGAACCGATCTTTCAGGATAGTGGATACAATGTAGTGAATACCCTTACCTGGGCACTGATACTGGGAATTTGTGTTTTTGCGGTTGCCTGGTTGCTTGAGAAATGGAATGTCGAGGTTGATGACAAGTTTGTATTTTCCATAGTCCCTTTCATACTGGCAGGCTCATCTTTAAGGGTGATCGAGGATGCGGGTGTTTTTGAGGCACCTTTAAGCTATCTGTTCATCACTCCAAATATCTATTTCTTTGTGTTCATGGTCACAGTGTTCTGTCTGCTGTTGTCCAGATTGATAGCTTCTTCAGAAAAGGTCTCTGACTGGAAGGTGCCTTTTGCATTACTTGGCTTATGCTGGTTCGTAATTAACATCATAACCCTTCTCATAGTGGAAGATATCACTCGCCCGTTCATTCTTGTTGCCATCGTCTCACTGGGGACGGTCCTTGCAGGGGCAATATATGTTGCTTTTAATAAGGCAGGTGTGTCCTTTGTAAGGGACCCTCTGAACATGATGATCATCTGGTCTCATCTTCTGGATGCGTCTTCTACGTTTATCGGTGTTGATATCCTTGGGTACTATGAAAAGCACGTTGTTCCTGCTTATCTGATCGATCTGACCGGTACTGCGCTTGTCATGTTCCCTCTGAAACTGGCCATCTTCCTTCCGGTGATCTATATTATAGACACGCAATTCGTTGCCGATGAGGAATCAAAGAGATTGAGGACGTTCGTCAAGATGGTGATAATCATCCTTGGTCTTTCACCTGCGTGCAGGAACACTATCAGAATGGCACTCGGGATCTGATGAAAATGGATGTGAATGACGATATTTCTGTTGATACCGAATACAGGGAAAATACTTGCAATGGTGGCTGCAATGTGCGTGAGTATCTTCGTGGTCTCATGCCGGAAATAGGTATCATTGTTCTCTTGTTCATTATCTCTGTCATTGTCGGTTATGCTCATACGGCATTTGATCCTTCTTCTTCCACCCTCTCCCTTGAAGGGCTGGAGGAACTTGTGGAACTTATCAGAAGCCTTAACGCTTTTGAAATAATGCTTTTCATCTTTTTCAACAATGCCATAAAAAGCCTCATTGCATTCGTATTCGGATTGGGCTTTGGCATAATTCCCCTGTTGTTCGTTGTCTCGAACGGTTATATCCTTGGGGTGATCACATATCTCGAATCAATGGATAATGGTCTTGCTTATGTTGCCATAGCAATTCTTCCGCATGGTGTGATAGAACTGCCCATGATACTGATCTCGGCTGCAATGGGGCTGAGGATGGGTTTGCTTGTGTTCAATGGACTGGCTGGCAAGGATGTTGATATCAAAAAGGAGTTCTTGCAGGGTCTGAATGTTTTCTTCCGTTTCATCGCTCCTTTGCTTTTGGTGGCAGCAGCCATTGAAACTTTCATAACTCCTTTATTGATCGCATTGTTCACCGGGATGATCTGACCTTTTCGTCACCTTTTAGAATTATGGTCTTTCTCTTGTTGTAGTAAGAATAAGTCTTTTATAACGCATGTTCCATTGTATCACAAAAACCCGGAGAACAAAAATAATGATCGACAGGAAAGAGATTATTGAGATTGCGGAGAGCTATTATACTGATGACATAAAGATCGGTACAGTTGCTTCTCATTCAGGATTGGATGTATTTGACGGTGCCATCGAGGAAAATTTCGAGACCTTTGCAATATGCCAGGCTGGTCGTGAAAAGACATATACCGAGTACTTCAAGTCAAAAAGGGACGCCAATGGCAATGTTGTGCGCGGTATCGTTGATGATTATGTTGTATATGATAAGTTCAATGAGCTAATGCTTCCAGAGAACCAGCAGAAACTTGTGGATGACAACGTTCTTTTCATACCTAACAGGTCCTTTACTTCCTACTGTGACATCGATGCGGTCGAGAACGATTTCCGTGTGCCAATGGTTGGAAGCAGGAACATGCTTCGAAGTGAGGAGCGCGGTATGGATCAGGACTATTACTGGCTTCTTGAGAAGGCAGGGCTTCCATTCCCTGAAAGGATAAACGACCCTGAAGATATCGATGAGCTTGTAATGGTAAAGCTCCCTCATGCAGTAAAGAAACTTGAGCGTGGTTTCTTCACTGCCGGAACTTACAGTGAATATGTAGAGAAGTCCGAGTCCCTTATCAAACAGGGTGTAATTACAAGGGAAGCCCTTGCAGAAGCAAGGATCGAGCGCTATATTATTGGTCCGGTCTTCAATTTTGATATGTTCTATTCTCCTATCGAGGAAGAAATGAACAAGACCGAGATTCTTGGTATTGACTGGAGGTTCGAGACAAGTCTGGATGGTCATGTCAGGCTTCCGGCACCACAGCAGATGAATCTCGCTGAGCACCAGTTAACTCCTGAGTACACGGTATGTGGTCACAATTCTGCAACACTTCGTGAATCTCTCCTTGAGGAGGTTTTCAAACTTTCAGAACTGTATATCAAGGCATCCAAGGAGTTCTATGATCCAGGGGTCATTGGTCCTTTCTGTCTCCAGACCTGCATTGATAAAGATCTTAACTTCCACATCTATGATGTTGCTCCAAGGGTTGGCGGCGGAACGAACGTTCACATGTCCGTTGGTCATCCATACGGCAATACATTATGGCGTAAGCCTATGAGTACTGGAAGACGTGTTGCCTTTGAGGTACGTCGCGCGATCGAATCTGGTCAGCTAGATAAGATCATAACATGATTCGGATATTATGAAGTTCCTTCGGAATTTCTCTTTCTTTCCTTTTCATATTTTTATATTCAATTTTTTATATTTGCGAAAGCGTTATATACCACATATCTTATAATAATTATGATGGGGATGTGATGTGTTTATTCACATTGCTATACTAATCAGGAGAAGTTCTCATGAAAATAGTGCATGCACAAACTGTGCTTACTGAGGACCAGCTTGAAGAACTCAAGAAAAAGACAAATGAGCCGTCTACAAAGGAATCTTTGAGCATAGCGGTTCAGCATTATCTTGAGTGCGAGTACACTGAAATGAATGATGAAATGTGGACTCGGAAGCTTGAAAAGGTAGTGCAGAAGAAGCAACAAAGTGGTTCTAATTGATTAGTAACGATCTATGGAGGAATATTAATATGTTAAAGATGAATAGAAATGAAGATGCAGTGTCTCCGGTCATTGGTGTTATCCTAATGGTCGCTATCACTGTGATCCTTGCTGCTGTCATTGCAGCATTCGTGTTTGGAATGGGACCAGCAGAAATGGCACCACAGGCAAGTGTAAGAGGAAGTGCAGATTCAGATGGTAGCAACATTATCAAGCTTGAGCACCAAGGCGGGGATGCCATTATTTTGGACTCTGCACATACTACTGTCATTGTATCTGGGAATACTAGTACAGATGGTACAATTACTTTCAACGCTTCCAGTGACACTGAGTTCACTGCTGGAGAAACATTGTACGTATACTTCAATGGTACTTATCCACAACTTGGTGAGGCTGGTGTTGCTGGTAATGCTGCCGGTATAGATGATATTGCAATATCCGGTGATACACTCAACGTCAAATTCATTGATGTAACATCTCAGCAGATGATTGCTGACCTCGATGTAAGGTTCTAAAACCTTTAAAGAACATGGTGCATGACTGCACCAATATCTTTCTTTTTTTAAATTATTTCTATAAAAAAAGTTGAATCAATATTTTTACTTCAATGTACTATCGGTCATTTCATGGCCAATGTTCGATCTCATTATCTCTTCGACATCATCGTTCTGTCCTAAAGCCCACATAAGTTTTACTAATGCGACTTCGGGAAGCATATCTTCTCCCTCAATAGCACCGGCTTTTAGAATATCTCTTCCAGTATCATATACTCTGTCACAGACACGGCCATTCAGGCACTGTGATGTCATTATTACCGGTATTCCACTTTCAGTGGCACGCTTGATGTTCGGTATCCAGTCGGTTGAAACATGTCCCAGCCCGGTCCCTTCTATGACGAGACCTTTGTACCCTGAATCAATATAGTAGGAAAGAACATCCGGGTCAGCACCCGGAACGAACTTTACAAGGGCGCATTTTGGTTCAAGGGTATTCTTCAGTTCAAGTTTTTGGCTACCGCGTTTCGAAAATGGAAGTATTGTCTCTATCTTATGGGTCGAATGGTCGATGTAGCCTATCGGGTCTGAGTTGATGGACTGGAAAGCATCTCTTCTCGAGGTGTGCATTTTCCTGACCTTCGTTCCGAAATGAATGGCACATCTGTCATCGCAGGTGGTGTCGTGCATGACAACGCAGACCTCTGCAATATCGCTGACAGCAACTTTTGTTGCACAGATGGCGTTCATGGCATTATCACTGCTTGGTCTGTCCGCACTTCTCTGAGAACCGACAAAGACTATCGGTACAGGGGTCTTCAGCATAAAAGATAGTGCTGCTGCGGAATACATCATGGTGTCAGTACCATGTGCGATGATTATGCCATCTGCACCCTTCTCTATCTCTTGTGCAACAGCTCCTGCAAGGTCTGTCCAGTACTCTGTTTTCATATTTTCGGACAGGATGTTGTAGATGACCCTTCCATTGATATCTGCTATCTCGGTCAATTCTGGTATCGCATCAACGATATCATCAGCGGAGAACTGTGCAGTAACAGCGCCTGTACGGTAATCGACCTTACTGGCAATGGTCCCGCCGGTGGAAAGTATGGTCACCTTAGGCAACTTCCTTTGTTCTTTTGCCTTATCGGGCTTAGTCTTTGGAGCTTTTTTCGGTCCTGCTTTCTCGAGAAGCGTGATGTTCGCTCCTTCAGGGTCAACTCCTGCATTATAACCGCTTACCATTTTTACGACAATGTGGTCAGTATTCGAAGGCATCACAACGCCTTCATAGGTATTCCCGTCCTTTTCTATCCTTATCCTGTCACCAAGTTCAAAATCCATTATGATCACTCATCAAAATAATTGTAATATATCACGCATGTATGCATTTTTCAACTTCACAAAAGAGGCCTTCTATTGCGCTGTCCCTGTTAGCTATAAGGGAATCGAGCATCTCTGTATCGTTAGCTATTCTTTCTCTTGAGCTTTTTATAAGCAGCTTCATACTGTCTGGAGATGGACCGCCGATAACACTTCTCTTACTTACATTGAGTACTGGGTCAAGTGCTTCCTCTACCATCTCTTCCGTAAGCCCTCTGGAGCTTAGGCTTTCACCGATAACATTGTGTGCGACCGCATCTATCTCTCCGAGAGTTGGTTCCCCGTTCCCGCGGGCAAGCACGCCTACTATCTGGTGTGCGGTCCTGAATGGTATGTCACATACACGTACCATTGTATCTGCAAGTTCGGTAGCGGTTGTGAACCCTGCAGTTGCAAGGCCTGCCATATTTTCCTTGTTTATGCTCATGGTGGCCATCATGCCGTTCATGATCCTGACAGATGCTCTTGTGATCTCAAGGGAACGCATGATGTTCGGAGTGGCTTCCTGAAGGTCACGATTATAGCTTAAAGGCAGTGCTTTGCAGATGGCCAAAAGGGACATTAAGGAACCTATTGCAACACCGCTCTTTCCACGCAGGAGTTCAGCTGTGTCGGGGTTCTTCTTCTGTGGCATTATGGATGAAGTGGATGCATATCTATCATCCAGCTCGATGAATGCGAACTCCGAGGTGGACCATATCACGATCTCTTCTGCCATCTTGCTCAGGTTTATCATAAGATTTGCGAAGACTGCTGCTGATTCAATAAGGAAATCACGTGAGCTTACCGCATCCATTGAGTTCTCGATCAGGCCATCGAAACCAAGGAGTTTACATGTCCTCTCCCGGTCGAGGTCAAAGCCTGTGGATGCAAAAGCAGCTGCACCAAGGGGGCTCAGGTTCACACGCTTATAGCAATCCCTCGTACGTTCGAGATCACGGCCTATGGCATTTGCATGGGCTGTCAGGTGATGGGCGAGGGTAGTTGGTTGTGCATGCTGGAGGTGGGTGAATCCCGGCATAAGTGTATCGAGATTCTCTGACGAGATATCGTTAAGGGTATTCCTTAGGGCAATAAGGTCTTCCATGAGCAGCAACAGATCATTTCTCAATGTGAGGCGTATACATGTCGCAACCTCATCATTTCGTGAGCGACCGGAATGCATTCTGCCACCTGTATCTTCCCCGACCATATCAATGAGCCTTGATTCAAGTGAAATATGGATATCTTCATAAGTGTGGTCAAGTTTTTCGATACCTTCCTCTTTTATCGTGAGCAAACCTTTCAGTATCTTCTTGCAGTCTTCTGTTTTGATGATCTTTCTCTCTTTGAGCATGATCGTGTGTGCAAGATCTACCAGAATATCTGCTTTGAAAATCCATTTGTCAGCGTTCATTGATGAAGTGAAATTAATTATCTCTTCATCAGGAACAGATGCAAGTCGCCCTCTTCTTAAAATATCGCTCACTTGAATACCTCTAAATTATCTTTAAAATATATGGAATCCACTAATTATGTAGCGTGGTATGCCACAAAACCTTAAAAACGAATCGGTTTCTTTAAATATTCCATAAACTGAAATGGAAAAAAGAATGATGCTTATTTAGGTAATTGAATGTGCATCCCTGTACCTTTGTTCTCTCCTTCGCTTTCCGCCCAGATCTTGCCTTTGTGGGCGTTGACTATCTCTTTGCATATATAAAGTCCAAGTCCTGTACCGCCATATTTGCGGGTCCTTGATGCATCTATCTGATAGAATCTCTGGAATAGCATGGGGATCATATCTGGTGGTATTCCAATGCCATTGTCCTTTAACACAATGTGGATGAATTCATCTTCTTCCTCAATGGTAAATTTAAGCGAGCCACCTTCCGGTGTGAACTTTATGGAATTGTCCACTATATTGGTTAGCATGTCGGTGAGCTTGTCCCTGTCTCCGTTGATAGTTGGGATGTTATTAGCTATATTCTTCTCAACAGTCAGTTTCTTATCTTCTATCTGGATCTTAAGGTCCTGTAATGTCATCTCGACAATTTCTACAACAGAAACCGGTTCGAACAGATATTGAACATTGCCTGACTGTACCCTGCTGATGTAGAGAAGGGAATCAACAAGTCTTTTTAATCTATTAGCATTTCTAAGGACTGTTCTTTCCACTTCCTTTTGCTGTTCGCTCAGGACTCCAAGCGACTCGTCATAAATGAGTTCAGTATAACCCTTGATGGATGTAAGTGGTGTTTTCAGCTCATGGCTGACATTTGAAAGGAACCTGTCTTTCATCTGGTCGAGGCTCTTTAGCTCCTCATTGGCAGTGGCAAGTTCTTCTGCATATTTTTTCAATGCCTCTTCTGATTCTATACGGGTCGTGATATCTTCAATGACTCCGATCCCGCCAAGGATACTGCCATCTTCCGCGATGTTCGGGCTATAATCTGCTTTGATGGGCGTGACCTTTTCGCTGACCGCTGATATGTATTTGCCTTCATAATGACCGGTCTTTCTTGCAAACACCTGTTTAACAGCGTCTTTCATTTTTTGGTCTTTGATGCCTCTTAACATATTCAATCCGATTATCTTATCCTTTGAAGCACCCATTATCTTTGCAATGTTGTCGTTACAATGAGTTATTGTTCCGTCTTTATCAAAAGTGAAGATGCCAAGCGGAGAGTTCTCGAATATGAGCCTGAACTTTTTCTCAGTCTCCAACAATGCCTGTTCGGCCAGTTTTCTGTCAGTGACATCGATTATTATTCCCTGGTAGTAAGATGGTCTCTTATCTTCATCAAATACCAGTAAAGACCTTTCAGCAACCCATCTTGTTTCTCCTGCTCGGGTCAGTATCCTATATTCCTTTGAGAAGAATTGACGTCCTTCAATTTCAAGTCTTGTAACATCATTACGCACAAAATCAAGGTCTTCAGGGTGTACTATATCACCAAATATCAGATTCCCTGAAGTGAAATCCTCCGGTGTGTATCCGAACTGTGTAATGTTATCTGAGACAAATTCAACTGGCCAGTCCTTTTCAGCTGTCCAGAGAAAAGCAACTACCGGACTGTTCTTGTATATCTCTTCAAGTTTCTTCTTTGAAGTTATCATGTCTTTGAAGGTCTTTTCCCGGATATTTTGTTCTGATACACTTTCCACGGTGCAGATGAATCCTGTATATTTATCAGAACCGTTAAGCATTGGAATTATATGCCCACTAAGCAGGTTGAGATTTCCTTCAGGTGTCAGGAATGAAAGGGAGTGGTATCGGGTAGGTTTTAGTTTGTCTTTTACCTGCAGGGAAAGCTCAGTAAAATGTGTTTCGTCACCAACGCTTAGTTGCGCCAGTTCCATGAAAGCCTTAATATCTTTACCGATTATCCTTTCTTCTGAAATTCCGGTAATGTCTTCCATCCCTTTACTAAAGTAAATGAATTTGTTATTTGCATCAACGGCCCATATCCCTTTGTACAGATTACTAAGCATTTTGTCAAGTACATTTTTCATTTATGGTACCCCCACACACCGTTCTTTTTTGCAACAACCAATCTTGGGAGGCTCGATACTAGCCACGTTGGAAGTTCAGAAATATATGTAAAATTATATCTCTACAATAAGTCCCATATTTAACATTGGGCTGCTCAAATTAATAAGTTTTGGCAGTTATTCGGAGGACCCTTCGGATAATTTGTTCAACCTGATCCAAAAAACAGTACCATGACCTTCAGGATTGTCCCTTGCCCCGACCTCTCCTTTGTGCAATTCGATGGTTCTTTTGACAATGGCAAGTCCAAGTCCGGATCCTTTCACACCGGACTTATTAACACGTTCGAAACGTTCGAATATCGTCTTTTTATATGCGTTGTCAATACCTTCACCTAAGTCAGTGATCGTGATCTCGGTGTGCCCAATGTTCTCTTTTATCTCTATAATGACCTTTGTTTTTTCAGGGCTGTATTTGATAGCGTTCGAGATAATGTTCGTGAACACGGTTTCGATGATATTGTTGGCAAGAACGAAATACTCTCTATCTTCGATAAACTCTATTTCTATCTCTTTATCAACTGCTTGGTTTGCCAATGTCTCTATGGAATGATTGATCACGTCTACAATTTCCAGTGGTTCGAGTTCGAGATTCTCCGAACTCTCAAGTTTTGCAAATTGTGAAGCCGATTGGATCATTTCGATAAGTTGGTAATTGCTCTTCCATATCTTATTGAGGTATCGTTCCGTTTTCTCTTCCTTCTCTGTCATCAAGAGCAATTCTGTATAACCTTTAACGACTCCTGCCGGGTTAAGCAGGTCATGTCGCAGAATGTCTGTGAACATATCTTTTAGCTCGTTGGAATGCTCGAGCTGCTTTGCATATTCCTTAAGCTCTTGCTCTGTTCTCTGCCGGTCAATGTTTGCCTGCTGTAGGGAATATCGCGTCTGTTCAATACCGTCTGTCAGAAGCTTGAGGTCACCATGGCCGTGGACACGCAGATCACGGGAAAAATCCTCTTCTTTCATTGCGGATAGGACCTGATTTGAATCGTTGATGATAAGGTCGAGCACTTTTGCGAACACATTTATGGAATCTGCCAGTTTTCTAAATTCTCCTGCATATTCCCCTTCAAAACGCGTCTTAAGATCCCCTTTAGAGAGCTGCTCAGCAACCCTCATTGTCTCTTCAACGGGTGCTGTTACCGCATCGAGAACATGGTTAAGGCCTTCAGGTATTTTCCTGAAATCCTCATCGATATCAGTGCTTGCGCGGATGTTAAGTTTTCCTTCTGCAGCAGAATCTGCCATATCCTTGAAATCATTCACAATATCATCTATTGATGCTGTTACCGAACGTGATGCCACGTATGCTGCCAGTCCCATGAAGAAAACAGATATTATTCCTAATCCTATGAGCTTGTCCCTTAAAGCAAAGGTTCCGGCCAGCATTTCATCCTTTGGGACTACAAGGAACAATCCGTAATTCTTCGATCTTATGGGTTCATAGAAAACAACAACTTCTTTTCCTGTCACCGGGTCGATGGTATTTACATGACCGCTTTTTTCATGCTGGATGTCATCTGCAGCCTTTGCCAATTCTTCATTGTCATAATCGTAGATCGTTTTAACTCCGATCCAGTCTTTGTTATACGGTTGTGAAAGTATTGTGCCAGAGCTGCCGGTCATGATGGCATATCCTGTGTCGAATGCTTTGATCTGGCTCACGATATCATCGACATACTTCAATGATACATCTACACCTGCCACGCCCAGAAATTCATCGTCTTTTATGATCGGTGCTACATAACTCACCATAAAAATATCTTCGTAGTAGTATGGGTCAGTAATGAAGTTTTTATTGAATACCTTTGGATAAACATAATATTCCAAAGTTTCATAACCCTGAAGCGGTTCTAATTCGATTTCCCCTTCGATCTTGTTCCAGAATGGTATGAAACGTCCCGATGCATCATGTCCTTCGGCATTGATGAACTCGCTGTCCCTGCCATCAAAAGCGTTAGGTTCATACGCCACATAAGTTCCAAGCAAGTGAGGATTGTCTTCAAGTATCCTATGCATCATCCTGTTCACTTCATCCCTGTCTGATGAATTATATTCGCTCATACTGGAACTAATGGCACGCGCTATTGCCATGTTGGAGCGCATATCTCCATCGAACTTGTTTGCATAGCCTTTTGTGATCTCAATGGATTGCTGGTTCGCAAGCTCTTCCTGCACTGATATTTGGGTAGTAATTGTGACGGTGGTTGCTAAGATCATTACTAAAAGAACGCCTGTAACAGCAGAAAGAACAAGTTTTGATCTAAGCGATACCTGCATCCAGTTCATGTGACTCCGGCTTTTAATGGCAGGTTATCGAATATTAACGTTTCTAAACAGGCGTTATATTTTATTAAGTTAATATCTATTACACTTAATTATATTAGCTATAAAAATAACCTATTTCATCTATTTCTATGAAAATTGTGCTAAAAATATACAAATGATGATCACTCATCATTTGTTTTTGGTGTATTGATATTTGCACACATTGATTATTGTGGTGCTATTCCTAGTCACGGGGAAATTGCCGACATCGAGTATTTTAATTATTATATCGATTTTGACCAGTACTTTATATTTCAAATGGCTTTTCCGAAATAGTTCTCCATTTTTTGATAACGACGTGGAGCAAGTAAAAAGAGGACATCACAAGGATAATTGTTGCACCTGATGCTATGTCGAAGTAATAGGACAGCATGAGGCCAAGTATTGTAAAGGCGGTACCGAATGAGATCGACAGGAACATCATCTTCCTCATATCGTCTGTAAATTCCCTGCTCAATGCGGCAGGAATTGTAAGGAGAGCAATTACAAGTATAAGTCCAACCACGCGTATCATCACTACAACTGTCAGCGCAATAAGGCAAAGCAAAAGCAGATATAGTTTTTCAACAGGTATTCCTGCAACGGTGGAGAAGTCCTCATCATAGCACAATGCCATGAACTCTTTGTACAGTACATATACCACCAGAATGATGATGGCATCCAGTGCCAGCATCATCGTGATATCTGACTGTGGTACTGTAAGTATATTCCCGAAAAGGTATGTCATTAGGTCGGGTGCATAACCCGGGGTCAGGCCTATGAAAATGATGCCGATTGCCATGCCCATTGACCAGAGTATTCCTATGATCGTATCTTCTGCAACATCTGTACGTTTGCTGAAGGTGCCTATGGTAAGTGCAGAAAGCAGGCTAAAGGGTAACACCCCCATTATGGGGTTTATCCCGAGAAAATAGCTGATGCCTATTCCGCCAAAGGATGCGTGTGCAATTCCTCCGCTGATGAAGGCTATCCGCTTTACAACGACATATACTCCGATTATACCGCATGCGATACTTGCAAGAATGCCTGCCGTGATGGCATTGATCATAAATTCATATTGTAATATTTCCAGCACTTCGATCCCCTCATCAGTGTTTAGGCAATACCCTGTGCGGTACGCCATGGGCTATCAATTCGACAGGACACCCGTAAACCTGCTCGACGTCTTCGGGGATAAGTTCCTTTGAACCGTGGTAATGCAGTTTCCCGTTAAGGCATGCTATCTTGTCCACGAGTACGGAAACGGCACTGATATCATGTGAGACCATTACTATTGTGACCCTGGACCTGAGCTTCTTAAGCAGTTCATAGAATTCCATTTGCATTATGGTATCAATACCTGTGACCGGTTCATCCAGAATAAGTACTTTTGGTTCGCTCACAAGGGCACGTGCTATGAAGACCCGTTGTCTCTGCCCTCCGGAGAGTTCTCCTATCTGGCGATCACTATATTCGAGCATTTCCACGGTCTCAAGGGCTTTCTCGGTTGCAGCATTGTCTTCTTCTGTGTATTTTCGGAACAATCTTTTCTTTCCCATTCGTCCCATAAGCACAACTTCTCTAACATTTATTGGGAAATCGAGGTTCGAAGGATTGTATTGGGGTACATAACCGATCAGGTGGCGTGCTTTTTCGGGGGTTGTGCCGAGTACTTCCACGGTTCCCCTCTGTGGTTTTATCAATCCCAGAATGACCTTCAATAATGTGCTTTTCCCGCCACCGTTCGGTCCTATTATTCCAAGGAAATCCCCCTCTTCGATGGAAAGGTTCACGCCTTCCAGCACTGTCAGGTCCTTGTATCTTAACCATACGTCTTTAACATCGATCACTTTCCCCATCCGAACTCCTCATTATGTGGTCAAGCCTTCTGAAAATGCTTCGCTTATTATCTCTAAGTTCCCCACATAGTCCTTTGCAAGAGGGTCAACCACCACCACTTTTCCATCTATTGCAGAAGCGATGGTCTCAGCACTCTGTTTGCTGAACTGGGCTTGTACGAAGATGGTCTTGATGTTCTTTTCTTTTGCCTTATCGATAATTCTTTGCATATCCTGGGGGCTTGGTTCCTTTCCCTCGTTCTCGATAGTTATCATGTCGAGTCCGTATTCTGCTGCAAAATAACCCCACGATGGATGGTATGTCATGAAGCTTCTCTCTTCCCCTCCCATAAGTTTCTCCCTTATCATTGCATCAGCTTCATCGAGCTCTTTAAAGTAGTTCTCTTTGTTCTTCAGGTAGATATCCTTGTTTTCAGGGTCAATCTCTATAAGACCAAGATAGGTGTTCTCGACCATCATTTTAGCATTGAGGGGTGATGTCCATATGTGGGGGTCAGATCCTTCATGTGTATGACCTTCGTCTTTCTGGAAGTTCTCATCACCATCTTCCAAATGGGTATCCTCTTCCTCATCATGCTCTTCTGTTCCAGTGTCGATAATGTTGATCCCTTTTGAACAATCAACAATAAGCATGTCTTCGTTAATTCCTTCGATCTTCCCAATCCATACTTCTTCAAAAGGTAATTCCGATCCAACTATGAAATAAGCACTCGCTTTTGTAAGTTCTCTTAGCTGGCCCGGGCTTGGCTCATGGGTTGCAGGGCTGGCTCCTGGCGGGATCATGAGTATGGTTTCAATATTATTTCCAGCTATCTTTTCTACGAATTCCTGCTGTGGAAGGATGCTAACGGCAACGATCATTCTGTCTTCCCCTGATGCGCCCTCTCCATTGTCTATACAGCCAGCTGCTGATAATGTAGCTATCAACATTATTAGTGTGAGGATATTGATTGTTCTCATAAGTGCTCTGCCATCCTTTTTCTAAATATCCGGGGTTATTTTAGTTAGGATAATTTTCAGATCATATTTTCGGAATGCTATTTTTGGTATGATGCCAAATTTAATGTTTTGCCCGAACTTTAATTATACTCATTTTTAAATCATTTATATACTTAATAGGTATAAAACAAATTAGTGGTATGTTTTATTTAATAATTTTGCTCAATGCCAACTTTTATGCCTGGCAATAAAGAATCGAAATATTTAATACTATAATTTATATTCTTGGCATTGGTATTTAAGTAGAGTTTTTATGTTATTAGGACCTATATTTATGCATGAACTGTCCCAGGTGCAAGAGCTCCAATCATAAAAAGAACGGTAAAATCGATGGACGTCAACGCTACAAATGCC
>NZ_JAGSOI010000031.1 GCF_023684405.1 Methanococcoides seepicolus
TAATCTCCACTGAATAGTTATACCCACAATCATGGCATTTGTAGCGTTGACGTCCATCGATTTTACCGTTCTTTTTATGATTGGAGCTCTTGCACCTGGGACAGTTCATGCATAAATATAGGTCCTAATAACATAAAAACTCTACTTAAATACCAATGCCGTATTTTTTATCCTATGTATATAGGACGACGTATCTGAAAGAGACTCTATTTGATGTAGTCGTTTTCTACTTGATATTGTTCCTAGGAATTTCTGGATTTGAAATCATACTTGGGAAAAGGATTGGTTATAAATGTTTCACATGCATTAGGAAACACATCTTGAAAATCCAAGATAAATTATGTCATGTTTGGGTAAGTGTGAAAGCATCTATAGATTATCGACCTCATTTTCAGAAAATGTTGCAAGCGAAATTATCAGGATTACACATTATGTTGAATCATAAAGAAAATCCCTAATTTTTAACGCATTTGCTGCATTATCTATTCGCCTTACTTCTCTTTGATATGCCGACCTCCACCAGACATGGATACCTGGAACATACATATACAGGATATGATGTACTTGCCCAGCATCGCAAAGAAAAATGATGCTATACGCAAAAGCAAACAGGAAAAGTCTACAGATGACTTTCTCGTATGAAAACATAGGGGCATTCTGCCATCCGTTGTCATGGTCTGATACTACGCTATGTGTCGCATGCGCATGTACCTGCAAGTGTGAGCACAGGATAAGCATCAACTATAGATTGTTTCATTTACTATGGGTATTCACTATATCCTGTAATTCGGGCATGACTTTACTATATGCTATTGTAGAATTATTCAATTTCTCCAGGTAATTGGTCATAAGCACGGATTCCCCTGTGTGCCCGATCATGTACTTGATCAGGGATTCATGTATCCCTACATGGATACACTGATCAACGAAGAAGTTCCTGCAATACTTCAATCCCAACCCACGAGTAAGGAAATATTTCTGGATCGCAGGAAGGTTGACGTTGGCTTCGTGTCGCAAGGTCGATGCAAATTCTGTCGGCATGAACGCTTTGTTCGAGATCCACGTGACCATTCAATGTCATAGTAGGCAACAGCACCGACGAAGTGTAACCGCTTTTCATCAAAATTTTCCAAAATTCTTTGTGCTTCGGTGGTTCTTATACCACTGTATAGCAGAAGCTCCATAAACCGCCGATATTCCGAAATTTCGCATGATTCCAGGGTATCTTGGACATTTTTCACACTTGGTACCCATGTATCCGCACCATATTTCTTCAGGCGCAGGGGTTGTTTCCATTCTTGCGCCTGGGTTTTTGATAAGATCCCCTTTTCTTCGAGGAAATTGATATAGTTCCTGACCGCCTTTGCGTACCAGTTCCATCCCTTTTTGACGGTCATGGATATGTCTACAATATCGAAACGATCGCATATGGTCACGTACATGAGATGACGGTCCAGATACCTGATATAATCATGTTCGGTTTTGTCTGACATTCGTGTCGCAATCTTAAGGTGAAATCTGCAGGCATGATGGTTTTCTTCGAGTTCTTCTTCCAACAGGTCAGTTGATATTATTCTTATTGTCTCGCTCTCCTGAGATGGTTATCTAGCTATCGGGAGCATCACCAATATTCTGCACGATGTCAAGGTTAAACAACACATGGGTTTTATAAAGTTATACAACTATTTTTCTATTAAGAGCTGGTACTATGAAATACATAGGAAAATCAAAAATCACAAGGCTTCGACCTAAGAAAAACATAGAATATCCTTTGCTTCGATTACCACAGTCACACGCCCACCTCGCAGGTGATACCGCCCATATCTTTGAAATCGATAACAATGGCAAGCCTTTATTCGTAATATCTTTAGACGAAGACTTTGATGGCAATATAAAAGTTATACAACAAAACACCAATTCTGACACTGAAAATAGGTTAAATTACCTTGAATCCCGCATAAAATCACTAGAAAAATCACTAGAAAAATCACTGACAGAATCACAAAAACAAAGCTCTTCAACTCGAAAACCAAAAGAATAGAAGTGTGGTGGGCCCGATGAGATTCGAACTCATGATCCTCGCCGTGTAAAGGCGATGTCATAACCAACTAGACCACGGGCCCATTTGTGCAATTAACACATCATTATCCCTTCGCATGTAAGCAGTAAGGGGGACGTGCAACTCCTTAATGTCATTAGGAGTATATAACTTTTTTGTGAGCAGAGAGGGATGTGCGTGAATTAATCCCAACCATTAATAAATAGTAGTGTGTTATGATGAAGCATGACCGATAACAATGAAACAGATGAGATAAACACTCAGAGTAAGCAGATAGAGGAGTTCAAGGTCGATCTAAACTACAATTCACATATGGCACAACTCGCTATCTGGATGCCTGAGGGAAAGCATGAGATGAGGGTTGTCGCAAAGGATAAGGACAAGAGCCTTGAATGTGTTTTTGTCCAGATGCACCATAATGTTGAAGAGGGCAGAGAGGCTTATGACAAACTTGACGATGGCCAGAAGATAAAGGATCTGTTCGCAAGAACGGGCTTTGGGAAGATCTGCAAATAAATCTCAACTTAATATCTTAAATTACAACTAATCACTACTATATGTTAACTATATTTTAACTAAATTCAAAAGCCAACGAGGGAGTATCTCATATGCGGATAGGAGTTTACATCTGTCACTGCGGACTGAATATCGCAAGTGTCATAAACATGGATGCACTGCACGAAAAAGTAGAACCGATGGAGGGTGTCGAACTTGTCAGGGACATACAGTTCATGTGTTCCGATGTCGGGCAGGATGCGCTCATGGACGATATTGAAGAGCACGACATCGACAGGGTACTCGTGGCCGCATGTACTCCAAAGCTTCACGAGAACACGTTCAAGAAAGTGCTGGAGCGGGCGGGACTTAATACCTATCTTCTTGAGATCGTCAACATCAGGGAGCAGTGCTCATGGGTGCACATGGACCATCATGACATGGCCACCCAGAAAGCCTTCGATCTCATCAAAATGGGGGTTGCCAAGCTCAGCCTTCTGGAACCTTTGCAGATAAGGAAAACAAAAGCGAACAAGGACGTTCTCGTCATAGGTGGCGGTGTCGCCGGAATAGAAGCTGCCCTCACGCTGGCGGATTCCGGCACGCATGTCCATATGGTCGAAAAGGAACCTACCATTGGCGGCAAAATGGCATTGCTCAATGAAGTGTTCCCGACCAATGACTGTTCTATATGCGTCCTCGCACCAAAAATGACAGACGTGCAGAACCACCCGAACATCGACCTGTTCACCTACTCTGAGATCAAAGACATCTCCGGATCAGTTGGCAACTTCACAGTAAAAGGCATTCAGAACCCCAGATACGTAATTATCGACAACTGCAAAGGCTGTATCGATGAATGCTCAAGGGTATGTCCTGTAGACATCTCCAATCCCTTCGACAGCGGTCTGGGGAAAACGAAAGCCATCAACATGCCCATACCGCAGGCCATACCTCAAACAGCATTCATCAACAACGATTACTGCGTGGGCTGCGGGCTTTGTAAGCAGGCCTGTCCCGCAGATGCAATTGACTTTAACATGAAGGAAGAGGAGTTCACCTTCACCGTGGGAGCAGTCATAGTCGCAACCGGTTACCAGGGATTCGATGCAAAGCGCAAAGAAGAGTACGGCTATGGAGTATTCCCCGATGTCCTCACCAACATGGAACTGGAAAGATTGCTCAATGCTTCCGGTCCAACCCGTGGAAAAGTGGTCGTGCCCTCGACAAAGGTTACCCCTAAAAAAGTGGCTTTCATACAATGTGTAGGCTCAAGGGACGAGACCGTTGGAAATCCTTACTGCTCACGCGTCTGCTGCATGTCCTCCATGAAGAACGCACAGATGATCAAAGAACGTTATCCTGACACCGAAGTCACCATTCACTATATCGACATACGTGCCGCCGGTGAGATGTACGAAGAATACTACGTGCGTTCACAGCTCATGGGAATCGACTTCATTCGCGGAAAAGTAGCAGAGATACAGATAGACACACAAGGGAAAATGTTGCTGAGGTATGAGGACACCCTTGAATGCGCTGTCTGTGAAGAGAACTATGACCTTGTGATACTCGCAACCGGAATGGAACCCAGCAACACAACTGAACCCATAGCCAGAACGCTTAACCTCACAAAACGAACTGACAGGTTCCTTTCCATCGCACACCCGAAGATGCGACCTGTGGATGCACACATAAACGGAGTGTTCATCGCCGGCTGTGCCTCAGGACCAAAAGAGATACAGGTATCCATTGCACAGGGAAGTGCCTCTGCAGCACGTTCCACACGCCTTCTTGCAAAAGGCGAACTTGAGAACGACCCCTTCAGTGCATACGTGGATGCTGAAAAATGTATCGGATGCCGTATGTGTGAAGACACTTGTAATTTCAACACCATCAGGGTCATTGATGGAAAAGCAGTGGTCGATGAGATCTCATGCCAGACCTGCGGCTCATGCAGTGCCTCGTGTCCGGTAGACGCCATCGACATGCCCCACAGCACCGATGCCCAGATAAAAGCACAGATAAGGGCAGCTCTTGAAGTAAAGGATGAATTCCCGCTCATCATCGCCTTCCTTTGCAACTGGTGCAGTTACGCATCAGCCGACCTTGCAGGAACATCAAGGATACAATACCCCACCAACGTGAGGATAATCAAAGTGATGTGTGCCGGTCGTGTTGATCCCGACTTCGTGCTGGAGGCATTGCAGGGTGGTGCTGACGGAGTCATCGTTGCAGGATGTCGCCTTAATGAATGTCATTACATCATTGGGAACTATGATGCAAAACACAGGATGGATAATCTCAAGGAAGTACTGGAGGAGATCGGACTCGACCAAAGAAGACTTCGTGTCGAATGGATATCAGCTGCCGAAGGCGAGAGGTTTGCAAAGACTATCGCGGATTACGTGGATGAGCTGACTGAACTCGGACCGGTAGGTTCGGAGCTTCCCGGAGGAGATGCGAATGAGTGATGAAGAAAGATCCATGACCGTTTCAAAAGAAATGGATATCGAAGGAACTCACGTACTCTACAAGCAGATATCCGACAGGTCCTCAAAGATACTCGATTATGATTACAAACGCTGTGTTGGTTGTGGTATCTGCGTAAGGATATGTCCTACCAAAGCCCTTGAGCTTGGTCCGATGAAAGAGATAGCCACAGGCCTTGATGCACCGCCGGTGATGATGGACCTTGAGAAATGCACATTCTGTTCGATGTGTGTAAACTTCTGTCCGGTGAACGCACTGGAGATGAGAAGCGAGGGGGACTTTCCGGAAGAGGACCAATATCCTCGTCTGGAACAGTTCGTCAGGATGAACGAGAAGTGTGTGCCATGCTCGCTTTGTGAAGCAACTTGTCCAGAAGATGCCATCGAACTGGAATACACATTCCCGAAGAAAGAGGAGATTGCATCTCTCAAGGAAAATGCAGAAGGCGAGATAGAGATCGATACCGATAAGTGCAATCTCTGCGGGATATGTGCTCGATTCTGTGATGCATTCCTGATGCTCGAAAAGGATCCGACAGCAACCGACCCCATGCCTTTTGAGCAACTTATCATAGATGAGGATAGCTGTGACTACTGTACGCTCTGCCAGGATATCTGTCCCGAGGATGCTATCAAGGTCAAAGGGGAAAAACCATGCGAAGCCCCTGAAGTATCAGGAAAGGTCACTGTGGATGATGCTAAATGCACCCGTTGTGGATGGTGTGATGCGGTCTGCCCCTATGATGTAGTGGACCTGCTCAAACCCTTCGAAGGCGACCTCGTGCTTGTCGAGAACCACATCCAAAAATGCGATGCACAAGGATGTCATGCCTGCTTCAACATCTGCCCGTCCCATCTTTGGTATGTGCCTGATGACGGAAAGAACATCGCGGCTGTAGATGACCTGTGCACCTACTGTGGAGCATGTGTCAATGCGTGTCCTGAAGATGTTATGAAGGTCTTCCGCACAAAAGTAAGCCATACGGAGATCCCTGAAAGTCCCTGGGCAAATGAATGGAAGGATGCAATAGGTTCCCTGCTGACAGAGGAAAGAAAGCACCCTGACCTCTCAAGGACCATTGAGGTAGAGAATGAGCCCATGAAGAAACATGTGGACATCAAATTCCCTGAGGTCGATGAAAGGATGATGGAAGCGGTCTCGAAAAAAATGGAGCTGGCAAGGGATGCTCTTACTGACCCCAGGACAAGAAGGACACTTAACAAAGGGGAAGTTGATGACGTTCACAAAGCTATGAAGAAAATGAAGGATAAAGGGAAACTCTAACCTTTACCTTTATTGTCGAAACAATACTTTTATAATGCCTTACACGTTTTGTTGTCTAGATTATTACATCATTATTACGTTGTTATTACATTGATCATTGGTGATACTTTTATGAGCAGAAAGATCGACTACCGTGAACTTGGCTTAAAATGCGGACTTGAAATTCATCAGCAACTTGACTCTAAGGAAAAAATGTTCTGTAAATGCCCCACTACGATCCGCAACACGGATGAGTCGAACTTTGAGTTCTTCCGTTATTTGAGACCGACAGCAAGCGAGATGGGTGAGACAGACAAAGCAGCACTTGAGCAGACAAAGGTCAACAGGAAATACATTTACAAGGCCTACGATACCACATGTCTTATTGAAAATGATGAGGAGCCACCAAGGGAACTGAACAAAGAAGTGCTTGATATTGCCCTGTCCATCTCAAAACTTCTGCACATGGTTCCAGTGGAACAACTCCACATGATGAGGAAGATCGTTGTGGATGGCTCGAACACCTCCGGATTCCAGAGGACAGCATTCCTGGCAAACAACGGCTATCTGGATACTTCCGAAGGTACAGTAGGCATTGACGTGATTTGTGTAGAAGAGGAAGCCGCACAGAAGATAGAAGATGCTGGTGACTCAATTATTTATTCTCTTGACAGGCTTGGAATACCTCTTGTAGAGATAGCTACCACCCCGGACATAATCTCCCCTTCCCACGCCAGGGAAACTGCCGCTAAGATCGGCATGCTGCTACGTTCCACAGGAAAGGTCAAGAGAGGAATTGGAACCATCAGGCAGGATGTTAACATTTCCATTGCAGAAGGCGCAAGGGTGGAAATTAAAGGTGTGCAGGCACTCGATCTCATTGAGACCATCGTGGAAAGGGAGGCTGAAAGACAGATCAATCTTCTCGAGATACGCAGATCCCTCAATGAAAGGAATGCCAGTGTTCACGATGAGATATTCGATGTGACCGAACTCTTCAAAGGTACGGAGTCGAAGGTTATCAAAAAGACTATCAAGAAAGGAAAGGTATTTGCGGTTCTATTGCCTGGATTTGCCGGACATGTCGGAATGGAGGTACAGCCGGGAAGACGCCTTGGTACCGAATTCTCTGACCGTGCAAAAACATCCGGTGTTGGGGGTATATTCCATACCGATGAACTGCCCAACTACGGTATTACTGAAGACGAGGTCACAGCACTGCGCGAATTTGTCGGGGCCGGAGAAAATGATGCAGTTATAATGGTGGCAGATAAAGAAAAGCGTGCAAGGGGTGCAATGGAAAGCGTACTTATCCGTGCCGCTGAAGCACTTAAATTCATTCCCGAAGAGACCCGAAAGGGATTACCTGACGGGAACAGCGCTTATATGAGACCACTTCCAGGTGCTTCAAGGATGTATCCTGAGACCGATGTACCACAGGTGGAGATAAGCAGGGAATATTTCGAGTCGATCCCTGTACCAGAACTGCTTACTGAGAGAGCGAAACGTTTCAGCAAGGAATATGGGCTTAACGAAGAACTCGCGGAAAAGATCGTATATTCACAAGACCTACCGCTGTTCGAAGAACTCATCGCCAAATTCAGTGGTGACAATATCATTACAGCTACGCTCATCGTTCGCACGATCACAGGCACGGTTCCCGAGCTTAAACGTGATGGTGTTGATGTCGGGAAGATCACTGATGAACACTTTAAGCAGATGTTCGAGGTCATCGCTTCAGGAGAGGTCGCTAAAGAGGCAATTGAGAAGATCCTCCGCCATGTTGCTCAAAAGCCGAATACAGTTGTAAGGGATTCACTGGAAGAACTTGGACTGACATGGTCTGATACCGCTGAGATAGAAGCGTTCATTGAAAAGCTTGTGGAAGAAAGACAGGATTTCATTACTGAAAAGGGCACAGGAGCAGTCGGACCACTCATGGGACTTGTCATGGGTGAGTTCCGCGGTAAAGTGGATGGCAAGGTTCTCAGCGAACTTTTGAAACAAAAGATTAATGAATTCCTTAATCCATAATACTATTTATGGTGAAGTGCATATATAATCAGAGGAATTTAATTATCAGATCTGCAGTGATACTTTTTGTGGCATTATTGTCACTTCCTCTTGCAGGAGCGGTCACAGTAACTGATCATTACCAGCTTACTGAAGGTGTTAATCAGGTAGCCCCTGCATGGAGTCCTGATGGCGATAGGATAGTATATTCTTCTGAGCAGGCCATCTGGACGATGAATGCCGATGGCACGGATAAGAAAGAGGCATATGACAGTATCGTCTGGGATGGCGAACCTGTGTTCAGTACCGATGGCAAGCACCTTTATTTTGCATCGGACCATATCAGGCCGTTCTCTGCTAAATTCATCAATATTCATGTTGTAGACATTGACGGACTAAACCGCACACAGATTACGAAAAATGCTGATATGAGAGCACCTGCTGTAAGTCCTGACGGCAAAAGGCTCGCTTACCTTTCAAAACTTACCGGTAACTACGATATCTGGGTAATGGGCATCAATGGAAGCAATAATACGCAGATAACAGAAACTAATATTAATGAAGGTGCGCCTGCCTGGACTCCTGACGGTGAGCAGATAGTATATTCACTTGACGGAGATATATGGAAAGTCGATACAGAATCGAAGATCCCGGTAATCCTGAAAGATAATGAGTTCAATAACTATAACCCTGTATTCAACCCTGAAGGAACTAGGATGGCTTTTCTTTCAGACAAGGAAGGGTCAAAGGATATCTGGGTGATGAACGCTGACGGAACAGGAATGGAACAGCTTACTTTTTCAGATCAAGATGAGATGGACCCTGCATGGAGCCCTGATGGGAAAAGTATAGCATATTCCTCAAATAAGGCTGGAGAGTTCAATATATGGAAAATGGAACTTTCAATTACCGAGCCAACCATTCCTCGCGAACCTAGATATATCGATGAGGAATACGTGGTAGAGAATAAGAATCCCATCATTGAAAAACTGGAAGATTTTGGAAGTTCATCACCATTAAGACTAGTTATAGCAGCATTTATTCTGGGTGCTGCAATAGTTATCATGATGACTAAGTATTTCGTGAAAAAGTTGTGAGAACAACTCATATCATTCTTTTTTGTGCCCCCATTGATGCTTATTAGTATTCCACTTATTCATTTCGATATTTTTTGATCATTTCGATCTCTATCATAACTTTACTAGGAATATATTATAGGGAATTGTGGAAAGTCAATTTTTTAAAGTTTTTAAAAGGGAATGTGAAATAAGAATTAATTACTCTTATAATAACAAGATATTGCCTCCGTAAAGATCCCTTATAGATGCTCATTTAATACAGAAGAATTTATCAACGCGGCATATAGAACATGATGAAAAACCCCAAAAGTGCGATCAATGCCCCTATGATCTCATATATATCGGGATCTTTCTTATCAACAACAAATCCCCAGATCAGGGAAGAGACAATGAATATTCCATCATAAGCAGCATATACCCTTCCAAAATGTGCAGGTTGAAAGGTAGGAATAATTCCATAGATAGCAAGGATCAAGCCACCAAATCGCCGCCACCAATTTCGAATAGAGCTGCAAGGAAAAATAATGCCAGAGAAGTTGCAATATCGATCATTCATTATCACTTCCCCTTGGCCAGTAGTATATGATCGCGACCCCAACAAGGATTATTAACGCCCCTATAGTATCATAAATATCAGGAATGGAGCTATTAGAAAATATGGGGAGACCATTGTGCAAAGAAGTACGGTGATCAAGTAAAAGAAATGAATTTCAAGGTATTGATACACAACCTTAACAAGTATGCTAAAAGCGTGTTTTAATTTGTTTGAAGATACTACAGGACCAGAACACAAGTACATTTATATACTGACAGTTTCTTTACGAAGCTCTGCTAACATTAACAAGATATGTCCAAAGGATGTATCTAATGGAATTAGAGAACAATACCATAGAGCACTTTAAAGGATCAGGTCCAAGTGACCTAAAAGCAGGTTTTGTAACAATTGTAGTACTTCCAATTGTCTTTGCAAGGGCTTCTGGCTTGAAAGTATTGATAGGCCTTTATAAGACTATGATTGGACGTATGCTTGTTTTTCCATTGATAATTCAAAGTATTTTATTTCCACATGAATATTCACAAGTTTTCACCATCTGGATTTGCGTTTTTCGTAAAGCTCCACCCAATTTATGTTATTGGGTCTTCAATTTTGAAAGTTGGTGGAAATTACAGGTACATAGTAATTTTTAAAATGGGATAATTATGGCATTTATAGAAAAATTAAATAACGATCAAGTAAATTTCAAAAATGAGGTCCTATCCGGACTGACGGTTTCATTGGCCCTGGTGCCTGAAGCTGTAGCTTTCTCAATTATAGCGAATGTCAGTCCATTGGTCGGACTATACTCTGCATTCATCATTGGATTAATAACTGCGATATTCGGTGGCAGACCGGGAATGATCTCGGGTGCCACAGGTGCAATAGCAGTTGTAGTTGTGGCCCTGGTGATCCAACATGGAGTAGAGTATCTTTTTGCTGCCGTAGTTCTAATGGGAATTATTCAAATGACCATTGGAGCTTTGAAATTGGGTAAATTCATTCGGCTTGTACCCCATGCAGTAATGTTCGGATTTGTAAATGGACTGGCTATAGTGATCTTCATGGCACAGCTTGCCCAGTTCAAGATCACCGATATTAATGGAATAGAACACTGGTTAGGTGGACAGGCACTTCTGGTCATGTTAGGCTTTGTGGGGTTGACCATGGCTATCATCTATTTATTGCCACGTTTCACAAAGGCCGTTCCCGCTTCACTGGCCGCGATCATAGTTGTTTCAACCATTGTTATCTATTTCCAGATCCAAACAAGAACGGTTGGGGATATTGCATCTATTGCAGGCGTTTTCCCTGAATTCCATTTACCAAAGGTACCACTGAACTTAGAGACGATAAAGATCATTTTCCCCTATTCGCTCATAATGGCGTTGGTAGGATTGATCGAAAGTCTGTTGACACTGACAGTTATCGATGAGATGACCGAGACCAGAAGCCGAGGGAATAAAGAAAGTGTTGCACAGGGTGTTGCCAATCTTGTTTGCGGGTTCTTTGGAGGTATGGGCGGCTGTGCAATGATCGGACAGAGCCTCATCAACATAAATTCAGGCGCAAGGAACAGAATATCAGGTATCGTTGCGGCCGTGGCCCTGTTGCTTTTCGTGTTAGTGGGCTCCCCCCTTATCGAAAAGATACCAATGGCAGCATTGGTCGGTGTGATGTTCGTGGTTGCTATAGGAACATTTGAATGGGCATCATTAAAGATATTCAGAAAAGTCCCCATAACAGATTTCCTTGTGATGCTGGTCGTTGCAGGCATAACCGTGATCTACCACAACCTTGCAGCAGCAGTGATTGCAGGTGTAGTCATTTCTGCATTGGCCTTTGCCTGGGAACATGCCAAACTTGTGCGTGCAAGAGAAATAGTCGATGATAACGGAATTAAGCATTACGAATTCTTTGGCCCATTGTTCTTTGGTTCAGTTACTGAGTTCCAAAGTAAATTCGATGTGTTAAACGATCCCGACGAGATAATCATCGATCTTAAAGAATCAAGGGTCGTTGACCATTCTGCGATTGAAGCATTGAATAAGATAACTGAACGTTACGCCAAGGTTGGTAAAACGGTCCATCTGCGACATTTAAGCGAAGATTGCAGAGTACTGTTGGACAATGCATCTGCCATAATTGACGTCAATCACTGGGAAGATCCGCATTATAAAGTGCCTTCCGATATACTGGGATAAGACGTGGTGGGTAGACTGAGTTTATCCACACGATGCTAAAGTTAAATTCAAATTGTCTTTCGATCAGGATCATGTCAGTTCGATGATCATGGTCTGATCGAAAGACTCTTTTATCTTATTTTATTGCAGTTGTTCAAATTCTATAATCAGGATAGTTTTTATCAGCCCATTCGAAAATGGATGCTTCTATCAACATTTTATTTCCTGCATCCTTTCGAGCTTGTGTATTTGAAGAACCATAACCAACTGTAAAATAGTTTTTATCCCCCAGTTGCAAATTTAGGAGGGATAACTTATCTGAAAAGGTTTCGCAAGTCCAAGATGCTACACTTACGTTTTTGAGCCGGGTACTGAGCAGGAACCACATGCTAAAGACATTTTTATTAGCCTTCTCGGTTATCCAATCTACCAAAGAATCACCTGTGTTATGGCTCACTTGTATTGATTTTTGGAAGTCAAATTTATAGAAAATAATTTATTCATCATTAATAGATACTTTAGGACATACCGTTATTTCTTGTGTTGGCCTTAGAGTGTCCTCTGTAGGATCATATACAGGATTTTCACCTTTCGTTGTCCATCTTATAATTGTAATTCGGATTGTGATCTGCATATTTGTCATATCTTCATGGTTCAAGTGGTTTTTAATCTGTTTTTACATTTCTTATCTTTGTAATTTTAGAGATTTTCTTTCCAATTTTGAACATTACTTCATCGAGCCCGTTTTCTCCAAGTCTGTATTTTACAAAATGATGAAGTGTTGCAGGAGATGAAAGATTCATAATGCCGTTATTGTCTTCAAAAGAAAGAAGCTGCACTTCTTCTTTTGTTAAAGTAGATATTGTTTTCTTATACGATAGATTCCTAAAACATTTCACAACGATGAGCTTTATCATTGACGAAATCTTATGCCTAAAGTGCCAGTCCTTGTTGGAATAATAACAACTTTCGACATAAGAAGCAATTTCATTGATATCTAAGAAATACAAAAATTGGCATAATGATGCGGTGTTTGTGTTTAGATAGCTGGCAAGATTATCACTGATACAGATTCTATCCGAAAGATGTAAGTATATTTCATGGACTAGCGCATTTTCTACCATATAAGCATAATGCATGAGCTATGCTCAGAGTGGTGCCAGTAGTCTTGAAAAACATTTGTTTTTAAATCAAAAATTTAATTTGGTGTTCTCAAAATAAAGTATAAATACTATACAATATCATAAACTAATGTAATATGATCGTGGGGATACACCAGCCAAATTACCTGCCATATTTTGGCTTTTTTGATAAGATAAAAAAATGTGATGTATTCATTATCTATGATGATGCTCAGTTCAATAAAAGCGATTTCCAACACAGGAACCGGATACGCATATATCATGGTTGGAAGTGGCTCACGGTTCCGGTAGAAACAAAACACATCCCAATTGATCAGATTAAGATAAATAATGATATTAAAATAAGTGGTATGGACTGGAGTGAAGCACATTTCAAAGAGATACACGACAACTACAAAAATGCCTCTTATTATCACGAGTATAAAAATGCAATTCAGGAAATATACGAACAACCATATGATCATCTAATAGACCTGAACATGAAATTAATCGATTTTTTTATAAGATCTTTTGATATTGATACAGAGATCGTTTATTCAAGTGAGTTTGGTTTCAGTTCCATATCTACAGAAAAGATTGTTAATCTTGTGAGTGAGGTTGGAGGGGATACATATCTCTCTGGGTCCATGGGCAAGAATTACCTTGACTTTGGACAGTTCGACGATCACGATATCCAAGTGTTGTTCCAAGAGTTCGAGCCTCCTGTCTACCAGCAACAATATGCTGGGTTCATACCTAACATGTCTGCAATGGATATACTACTAAACAAAGGTCAGAAAGTTGATGAACATGCAAAAGAAACAAATTAAAACAATATTCTTTGGTAATAATCATCTTGTTTTAGATCATCTGATCAAAATAGCAGACGTAGTAAGCATTTTTTGCAGACCACAGGATACAGACGATGATAATATATTCAAAATAAAAGAACTTGCAAAAGAACATTCGATATCTGTCTACCAACCAAATAAGAAGGATCTATATAATTATGTTTCATATATAGAAAATTTGGACGTTGATCTTATCGTGGTATGTGGCTATAAATACATCATACCAGAAGAGATATTTGATATTCCAAAGTATAAAGCGATAAACATCCATCCTTCTTATTTACCTGCATACAGGGGACAGCATGTCATCAATTGGGCAATAATCAATGGGGAGAAAGAAACAGGTGTGACAATTCACTACATTGATAAGGATATTGATACAGGAAATGTAATAGTGCAGAAGAAAGTTCCAATCTTATTTGACGATACTTCACTCACACTTTCTGACAATATATATTCTGAAGCATGTAAATTACTGCAATCTGTAATAGATCGAATTGTTTCTGGAGAAACACTCCAAGCCAAAAAACAAAATAATGCAGAATCTACTTATTTTAAACCTCGGACTCCGGAAGACAGTCGTATTGATTGGAACATTGATGGGGTAGAGATCTATAATTTAATAAGGGCTCTTGTTAAACCATGGCCAGGTGCATATAGTTATATCAAAGATAAAAAAATTATCATCCGGGATGCTAAATATGAAAATATTTTGCTCAACTGTGAACATGGAAAGATAATCAATATATGTGATTCGACTCTAATAATATCTGTAAAAGGTGGACAGTTGGTAGTTAATGATTATACAATTATCGATGAAAATGACAATATGGTTCACTTAAGTATTGAAATTGGGAATGAATTAGAATAAAAGGAAGTAATAATAATGAAACCTACAATTCTTGCTATGGGTGCCCATCCTGATGACATGGAACTTGAAGCAGGCGGGACACTTGCCAAATATGCAAAGAAAGGATATAATGTAAATCTTCTGGTCCTTACATCTGGCGGTTATACTGATATGAATGGAGTCAGCTATCAAAATGAAGAACTCAGGGATGAGGCAAGAGAGTCTGCAAAGATCCTTGGTATTAAAGAGCTTTTTTTCTTTGATTATCCCACCAGAGATCTTCAGGTAAGTGGTGAGGTTATAGGTTAGGTTGATGATTTTATTGATCAGCTGCGCCCTGATATTTTCATATCGCATCACCCATTTGACTCTCACCAGGACCATAAAGCTGCGGCTGAGATTATGTTTGCTGTATCCCGGCAGGGGCGGGTCAAGAATGTGCTCAGTGGTTCCACTTTACCATACCGTCCTAATGTGTTTGCTTTCAGGCCTCAATTCTTTGTTGACATCAGCGAAACGATTGAAATTAAACTGGATGCGATTCGAAGGTATAATTCGCAATATAAAAAGTTTGGAAGTGAAGTCCTCATAGAACGTGTGAAGGCAATGGCAAAGACTCATGGTTGGGCTCTGAATTGTGAATATGCTGAATGCTTTGAGATTATACGAATGGATGACAGTCTATGGGTATAAAAGATTACATACTGATTACTCCTTGTAAGGATGAGGAAGAAAGTCTTCCACAGCTTACAGAATCTATAATCAATCAGAAAATAAAACCTGTTTTCTGGCTTATTGTAGATGATGGAAGTGCAGATCGGACTCCTGATATATTGCAGGAACTCGTTTCAAAGCATAATTGGATAAAAACCATAAGATTAAGTGAAGAAAAAAGAGACCTAGGCGTACATTTTGCTCATGTGTGTAGAATAGGTTTCAATCATGCAATCAACTACTGTTTGGATAATAACATAGAATACGGCTATGTTGGTCAGATTGATGCAGATGTTATCCCTGAAAAGAATTATTTTGTATCGTTGATATCCGAGTTTGAAAGCAACAAGCTTCTTGGCATATGTAGTGGCCATATCGGAAACATTGTGAATGGTGATATAGTCTGGAGTAATATAGTAGAGGATCTACCTTCAGGAGGGGCGCGGCTTTGGAGAAAAGAATGCTTTGAAGATACGGGAGGATATCTGCTAACATGTAGCCCTGATAGTGTATCAAATGTGAAAGCTAAATTAAAAGGATGGGATAGGAGACAGTTCTCGTATGTAAGTGCTGTATCAAGCAGGCCATACGCAAGTGCAGGGGGGCAATGGGGAGGCTACAAAAAATTTGGCTCTAACAATTATTTTATAGGCTACAGTCCACTACATGGTTTGCTAAAAGGAGTAAGACTTCTATACAGCAAGAATGGCTATCACAAATCCGGCATAGGTATAGCTTATATAGTGGGATATTTCTCACAATATTTCAAAAGAGCACCTCAGATCAATGACAAAGAAGTTCTCGAATATTATCAGAATGAGAGATTGAAGGAGATATTATGTTCAAAGGTATTCTGCAGAAGAACAAAGTGACACTTTTTGCACTACTTATAATACTAAACATAGTGATAAGAATTCATTCGATCAGTCATGAAAAGGGAAATGATTCTTTTTTCATTCATTCCCTTGCCAACTGGATTACGATATATGGACAGGCTACCTGATGGGAGAACTGGCTATCCATTTTTGGTTTTTATCCACTCTCATATGCAAGTGCTGTTCCGTATCTCTGATCCGGGGTATCGCAACTTACTAATATTGAAATGGAAACAACCATTTTAATCTTTTGTTTAATATTAGGCACTTTAAGCATATTGGCTCTGTAGAAAACCTATTTTCCATTTAATTTCACATAAAATTTTAAAAAGGATTATCCCCTGAGTATTACGTATCACAGAAAACACAAAGGGGATGAATGTGTTTTGTCTAACAAATATTTAAAGTTTGTTGATACAGCGCCAGCTGTATCAGGTAACTCACACCTTCAGATCTATAGTTGCAAGTATTCCATAAGAAAATATACACAACACCAGCTATTGACATTGGTTTTATTGAAAGAGAGCCTGAATGAAGATTATAGAGATATTGTTGAACTTGTCGAAGTAATGGATAAGGTCAAATCAAGAATCGGACTTAAACAGGTTCCACACTTTACTATTCCATTAAATCATAGATTTAGTGGGAGTTCCAGATTTTCAATCTGGAACACACTTCATAAATTTGTCACAAGACTCAACTCTGTTTATTTCAGCGGATTGTTACAGCAAACACTGAAACTGTTTTATTCTCATAGTGAAAAGATTGAGACAAATACTATTGATTCGAGTGGATTTACGAGTGGTCATTGTAGTTACTATTATGCTTGGAGAACAGAAAAGAAACGAAGATCAAAGGTAAATACCGTAGAAAAATGATATGGGAATTTGATGAGGAACTCTATCATAATAGAAATCTGGTAGAAACGATGTTCTCTGTCCTGAAAAGAAAATATGGTGAAGAAATTAGAGCAAAAAAGTACTGGAATCAAATAAAAGAGATTAAATTCAAGTTATTAGTGCATAACCTTGACAGGTATGTCAGAGTTATATTTATTGTTCAAATGAGGATTTCTACAGAGCCATTTTTTTCTTATATTGTCACCATTATTATTCAGAAGTTTCATATCAAGCAGTTCGAACTCTTAAGAAAAGTACATGTTTATAGCATTAGGAACTTTTATCCCAACATGAGTGCAGGTAATACCAGAGCAAATATCAAAGTTGGAGCAAATGTAGGCATCGTCTTAAAGAACGATCAAAGGTCCGGTAAAATAACTCAAGGCGTTGTAAAAAGAATTCTAACCAAGTCTTCCACTCACCCTCACGGAATAAAGGTTCAACTGGAAGATGGCCAGGTTGGAAGAGTAAAAGAGATCAAAAACTAAAAAGTAGACCAACGAATTGGTCCGATCAATAAGTTACCTCAGTAACTTATATCAGCATCTTCCCTCTTTGCCAGTCATTGATGATCTTAATAGAGATCCTCATTTCGTCCACTTCACCTTTCTTTTTAAGATAATTTCCCTGCATACCTATGAGCTCCAATACTTTTTCGGGATCATTTTCCTTTATCTCTATATTATAGAACTCTTCAAGTACAGGCTTGTTCTTATCACAGATGTGAGCAATGATCTTCATGGCCACTCCTATGGGATCATTCAGGTGAGTAGCATCTTTAACTCCAAGAAGACCCTGCCTGTACTCATCGTTATCACCAAAGGGTATGACACCAGGCGTGTCAATGAAAACTATTCGGGAACCGGCCTTCACAATTTGCACTCCCTTTGTGTGTCCGGATATTGAAGACGTACCAGCTTTGTTCTTTCCGGCCACTCCATTGATGACCGAAGATTTACCGGTGTTTGGGTAACCGAGGGAACCGATCAAAATATTTCGTCCCTGAATGTCAGCGATCTCAAGGATCTTGTGCCTCAACATGGTCGTGCCATATCTTTCCTTACTGGAAACAAAGACAGTTGGTGCTACCTTTGATAAACGAGATTTAGCTTTCTGAAGAGTTTCCTTTGATACAAGATCACATTTGCTGAGAACTATTATAAGTGGCTTACCTGAACGTTTAACATCGCGTTCGACCTCAAGGTTTCTAGTCTCATCCGGAAAACGAGCATCTACGACCTCAAGAAGGATATCGGCCTTTTTTATGACATCCTTTACCATCAACTTGTAACTTGCCATCACTTGTCTTACAACATTGGGCTATAAGGATGTGTTGAGAGGTTCGTTTTGTTTTCACGCATTTTGAAGTAGTGAATAAAAGATATGACCTCAATTCACAACGCTTGATCACACTTCATCCGCTTTATATTGCTTGATCTCATGTCACAAAAGACAAGCTCAATCCTTTTTTGTCAGTCGAGTATAGCATCAATTCATTCCACCTCTTTTGCAATTTACATAGATGCTCAAAGGGATCAATGTCGGGAATTGCATCAGTAATTACAAGTCCTATGTTCTTGAGAGCTTCTGCACTCCCAACAAGATCGCCTTTATTAAGATATTCATCAGAAAGCAACCTGCAGGCATTTTCTACCTTTTCTTCAAGATCATCACCAAGGAAATTTCCGGGATAACAGCTCAGATCTTCCGCAGTCAGTGTGGTCATTCCCTCGGTTTCTTTCTGGCTCATGAGCTTTGCCCGCTCATAGACAAATCTGTAAATATCCTCCCTTACCCTTTTCCATGTTGGGTGGGATTTGGCAGGAGGCAGGTGTTTTATGGCAAGTTCATTGTCAAGGAGGAAGGAATAACCGAACATTCTTGCATTTATAAGATAATCGATGTCCTCACCCCGTGGAACCATCGGGTCGAAAGGAACTTTCATGAAGAGATCACGATGAATTACCATATTCCCTCCAAAGACGAAAGGAGTCTCCTTGAGCCTTGGAGATGTGCCTATGACCTCGTCAAAGGCTTCGTTCATGCAGATGTTCTTGTCCCAGTATCGGGTCCAGGGGTTTTCAGGAACTCCAACATGATAATCCCCGTTAGGCTGGAGATAGTAACCTGCAACCGCATTGATGAACCTGCCCTCATGGTATTTCCCTATGAATTCCTTTGCCTTGGATATGAATTGCGGGTCTTCGAATACCTCATCGTCATCGATAAGGAGTGCAACGTCTGAACCCATTATGTGTGGAACGAAAAGACACATGTTCCTTATGTTGGAATATCCCGTGAGGGAAAGCAGATCACAGTATTCCCCCATGCCATCCTTTTTCAGGTCCTCATGTAACCTTTTCAGATGCGATGGGCCGAACATGTGAACCTTGACATCAGCATTCGAAGATGAGCTGATGATATCCCTTACCTTCTGCTCGACCTGCTCCACGATCTCCATATTATTTGGAGCCGCCAGCACCACCAGTTCAAAATCCGTATCTTCAAGTATTGCCAGACTCTCGATAGCCCTCCCAAGCGTACCCTCTGAGTCCAAAGGCGTGGCATGATCATATACAGCATCGCCTTCAAGCCAGCCTACATTACTTTCCCTTCCCCAGTAACTGGGAATGACCATTGTTAGTTTCAAATTTGTGTATCCCCCGATATTTAATTTGATTGAATATTAATAATATTTACGCTAATTTATAAGGTGATAAGGTATAATTGTTTTTGTTTCTTGGTTAGTTTTATGTTTATTCTTAACTCTGACAAAATTGAATGAAATGTGAATGATAAGGATTCAAGGTAAAAGGTGAATCAAACTATGTAGGTAATCTCGATGTTGTTCAATGATTTCCTTGTTATCCTCATAGTCACTTTCTAATACATCTGACATTGATGATGCAACATCAAGTCGGACTAAATAATTCAATCCTAGCACTCTTTTTTCAATTTTCTGCATTTCTTCTAAAAGCATAAATCGAAAAGGATTAGAAATCACTTCAAGAGAACACAATTCAATGAGATTATAGTCAGAAACTAAAATCGGTTTCATGTCAGATGGATCTATAACTAAACCAACTTCGACTAAATCCCTCGCAATAAAATAGATTTCATTTGTTTCAAGTTCTATATATTTCTCACGAGGATATGTTTGTTCGATACAATTTTGAAAAATATAATTTGATATCTGAAGGTCTTGAATTTTTGCTAATTGTGATTTGTTTTTTAAGCGCTGTTCAATACTTTGAATATATTCTTTTTTCATCTTTTTTAATTGGATTGGAGTATATACACCACGGTGAGCATACTCATGGCAGTTTGGACACAATACTATCAAGTTGGCAGGGTCGTGTGTCCCTCCTTTACTTTGTAGTTTTATATGGTGAATGTGATTAAAATATTTTTTTCCACAGGAACAACATGAAAAGTCACATTCAAGTAGCACACCATCTCGAATTTTTTGAGGTATATTTTTACTCTGTTTATTAGTTTGCATAAATAATCAATCCCATCATTTGTATTTTTATGAATTTGTCATTAGATTCAATGTTGTTGTTGTTGATTGTTTTATCTTCCAAGAAGAAACGTTCCTACATCCAGCATACAACGTTCTATTTTAGCTTTTTAATCTGGATATTGTGGAAATGGATATTTGAAATTAGTTTATTTTTTACCTTCTTTCTAAATCAGTGAAATATTGAGAATAACAACTGTACATTAAATGTTAAAAAGTAGCAATTAAGGAGATGGGAAAATAAGTTAAGAGAAAAATTGGATGAGGGTAAAGGATTAACCAAGTTTGAGGACTTCTATAATTAAATATATGTAGATAAATCCTCAATATTATGAATTATTTTAGTATTATACATCTCACCAATTTTCTTTTGATTAAGAATATTTGACCATTTTCTTTCTGTAACTACAACATCGCAATAAGGTATTGCAATTGCTAAAGCAGCGATATCCCAAAAATCATTTGGTTCTATTGCACAACCATTGTTTTGACTTAATGTATGAAATACATAAGCAGTTGGGATTGATTTTAAAAATTTATATCTGGACTCTTCACTTGAAAAAAGATCTTGAAAGTATTCCTTTAAATCCAATTCCTCAAATTCAAGCACTGCTTTTATAAATTTGTCCTTAATGAACGTTATAAAAAATCTAGCAGTACTTATTTTATAACGCATTTTCTTATCTGGATGGTTATATTTTTCTAGTCTTAACTCTTCAAGTTCCTTAGCTAGATCCTTTTCTTCCTGAATTCCTTGCTTAATTTGTTCCATCATATAATCTTGACATAATGCATTTGCCATCATATCAGAATCTGTTAGTGCAGAAGACAAAACATCCTTAATTTCACTGGGGATTTCAGTAATAGCTTCACCAGATGTTTTTGAAACTATTTTTGCTTTGCCACCAACACAATGACCAATTTCTTTGCCAAATACATAATTTGAAAGATTACAAGGATCACAATTCAATGATTTTAAAATAGCATTTCTTATTTCTAAATCAATTACTTGAGACCATGGTCTAATTGTGTTAAACTTTGATAAGTCAAAAATAAACTTGAACACATCTTTTCTGGAGCTCAACTTTGCTCTTTTTGATGTTTCAACTATATGTGCAATTGAAAATGGAAATATATTCACTCCGTTTTGAGCAGATTCTATTAGTCCCTTGCATGTGTTTGCATATTTGGGATACTCGGGTGATAATCCTTTGTAACTACGCAGAAGCCTCACATAGACCCATTGATCTAAATATATTATGCTCATCCAGTGTGCTTTTAGTCAACTTGGTATATTAAAGCAACTATTTAGTTTGATTACTTAGATACACAGGTTAAAAGTATTACTTTACATAGTGACTAAGTCGCTAATTTTTACATTCCTCCTAAAAGTGTCAAATATTAGAGATTTACAATTGTGCATTAAATGTAAATAATAGGAAATAAGATGAGGGATACAATCTAAAAGATATTGATGTATTTTTTACAATGGAGGAAATATTTTTGGAAAGAAAATCGGTTAAATCCTCAAATGTAAAATCAATAGGATATGATGAAGATGCTTGTATATTGGAAGTAGAGTTCAACAAAGGTCCTATTTATCACTACCATGGGGTTCCTCTTAAGCTTTATAATCGGCTAATGTATGCTTCTTCAAAAGGAACATTTTTGAAAAACAAGATATATAAGTACAAAAACAGTTGCATCAAAAAATAATTTAATTGTGAAGGGTACTTAATTTTTACATTCCGAATGTAGAAATGTTAAACTTAATAGTGGTTCTATTGCTCGCGTTTATCTTCATTTATAGCTTATTTTTAACCGGAAGTCGTTTAAATTTAACATTTTCTCTTTTTGTCAAACTTAAAATTCGGATAAAGGATGGATGTAGAACCATTGATTAACATTTATAGAACCTAAATATTACAATCAAGACTTATCAGTGTTCACAGTTATGGAGATCCGACCAAGAATACAACTTGAAGATCATCGAGACACATAAAATACCCACCTGACCCACACCCTTCAACAAAATTTCACACAACACACCTATAAATAGTCATATCCATCATAACCCTTATAAACCATTCATGATATCTAATGGCAGGTTCGGATGATGGATGCAGTAATAGGATTAGAAGATGGAACGTTTTTAAAAGGTACCGGTTTCGGTGCTGAAGGTATCGTTTGCGGAGAGCTTGTTTTCACTACTCAGTACACAGGTTATGAGGAATCACTGACAGACCCTTCATATAGCGGTCAGATCTTGATGTTCACATATCCTCTTATCGGAAATTATGGGGTCAATGATGAGACCTTCCAGTCCGACGGTGTAAAGGCCGAGGGCCTTGTTGTAAGGGAAGCATGTCCGTCTCCAAGTCACCACCAATCCATGCGTAATATCTACAAGCTGATGGAAGATGAGGGAAAGCCCGGAATATCCGGTGTCGATACCCGTATGCTTACCATCGGTACTAGAGAGCATGGTACCATGCGCGCTGCACTTATCAATGGCAGTGACGATGGTGAAGAGGCTGTAAGGCTGGCAAGAGCGCAGCCGGATATATCCAGTCTCGACTTGATCTCAAGGGTAACCTGTAAAGAGCCCTACACCATAAAAAGTCAGGTCAATACCGGTGACAAGAAAAATGTAGTACTTATCGACCTCGGAATGAAGAGGAACATTTCTACAAGTCTGTTGAACAGAGGTATTGATGTTACAGTGGTACCAGCTACCACACCCGCTTCTGTAATTCAGGAATTTGACCCTGATCTTTTATTCCTGTCCAATGGACCAGGTGACCCACAGAATGCAAATGCAGCCATAGACGCAGTAAAAGAAATGGCAGGAACTGTTCCTATTGCAGGAATATGCCTTGGTCATCAGATCATCGCAAGGGCACTTGGAGCTGACACATACAAGCTCAAGTTCGGGCACCGTGGAGCAAACCAGCCGGTCAAGGACCTTGAAACAGGAATTGTACATATCACATCACAGAATCACGGATTCGCTGTAGAAGGAGATTCCTTCGATGACACCGATGTAACTGTCACACAGGTCAACACCAATGACAGGACCGTGGAAGGTATCGAGCAGAAAGACCTCGATATATTCAGTGTTCAGTATCATCCGGAAGCACATGCTGGCCCAAGAGATACAGAGAAAATATTCTTTGGAAAGGTCATGAAAGCTATGGGAGGCAGGATATAATGGCAAAACGAAACGATATTAAGAAGATCCTGCTCATAGGCTCCGGTCCGATAATGATAGGGCAGGCAGCAGAATTCGATTTCTCCGGAACTCAGGCATGCAGGTCATTAAGAGAAGAAGGGTACAAGGTAGTCCTTGTAAACTCCAATCCGGCAACCATCATGACAGATCCAGAAATGGCAGATGCCGTTTACATCGAGCCGCTTGAAGCAAAGATAATCGCCAAGATCATCGAAAAGGAAAGACCTGACAGCATCATTGCAGGTATCGGCGGTCAGACAGGCCTTAACCTTACAAGTGAGCTTGCTGAGATGGGTGTGTTCGAGAAGTTCAATGTCGAACTGCTTGGAACATCTCTTGAAGCCATCAAGAACACCGAGGACCGTGAGCTCTTCAAGAACAAGATGGAAGCCATCGGTGAGAAAGTGCCTAAAAGCGTGGCAGTTTCCACACTTCAAGAAGCTGAAGCGATCATCGATGAACTCGGATTACCCCTTATCATACGCCCCGCATACACCCTTGGAGGTGCCGGCGGCGGTATCGCATACACAAAAGAACAGCTTCTCGAGATAACCGAAAGAGGCCTGCGCCGCAGCAGGATAAATCAGGTTCTCATCGAGGAAAGCGTTCTCGGATGGAAGGAATTCGAATACGAGGTAATGCGTGACTCCAACGATACCTGTATCGTCATCTGTAACATGGAGAACCTTGACCCAATGGGAGTCCACACCGGCGAGTCCATTGTAGTTACTCCTTCTCAGACGCTTAACGACATCGAACACCAGATGCTTCGTACAGCAGCTATCAAGATCATACGTGCTCTCGACATTGAAGGTGGGTGTAACATCCAGTTCGCTGCCAAGGACGGCGAATACAGGATCGTGGAAGTGAATCCACGTATCTCGAGATCATCAGCCCTTGCTTCAAAAGCAACCGGTTATCCTATCGCAAGGGTCACAGCAAAGATCGCAATTGGAATGACACTTGACGAGATACTCAATGATGTCACCAAGAAGACACCTGCATCCTTTGAACCTACCATCGACTATATTGTCACAAAGATCCCAAGATGGCCATTCGACAAGTTCGTCACAGCTGACAAGACCCTTACCACCGCCATGAAGAGTACCGGTGAAGTGATGTCCATCGGACGTACCATCGAGGAATCCCTTCAAAAAGCTGTCAGGTCCCTTGACATCGATATGAAGTTCGGTAACAAGACATGGGAACAGGCAGAGGTCATCACCCTTTTGAAGACCCCCACAAGCGAAAGGCTGTTCGTTATCTTCCATGCCCTTAATACCGGAATGAGCATAGAGGAAGTTTCCGAACTCAGCGGTATAGATGTCTTCTTCATAGAGAAGATAGACAACATCGTCAAGATGGAAAAGAAGCTTGCAGCAGAACTTTTCGCAGGTGAACCGGACATCGCTCTCTTAACAGAAGCAAAACGCCTGGGATTCACAGATGAACGCATCGGGGAGATGACAGGAAAGAGCCGTGAAGAGATCAACGACCTGCGCCGTGATAATGACATCATTTCGACCTACAAGATGGTCGATACCTGTGCTGCGGAATTCGCTGCAGAGACACCTTACTATTATTCATGCTATGAAACGATGTGCGAGGATGTACCAACCGACAGGAAGAAGGTCCTCATCCTCGGTGCAGGTCCTATAAGGATCGGACAGGGTATAGAGTTCGATTACTGTACTGTCCATGCTGTCACAGCTATCCGTGAAGATGGGATCGAAGCACATATCGTGAACAACAACCCTGAAACTGTTTCTACCGATTACGACACCTCTGACAAGCTGTTCTTTGAACCGCTTACAATCGAGGATGTCATGAACATAATCGAGCGTGAGAAGCCGTATGGTGTACTGGTACAATTCGGCGGACAGACCTCTGTCAATCTTGCACTACCCCTCCAGAAGGAACTTCAGCGCCGCACTGACCTCGACACGATCATCATGGGAACATCCCCTGAGGACATCGATATGGCAGAGAACAGGGAAAAGTTCAACCTGATGATGAACGAACTCGGTGTTGCACAGCCTGAAGCCGGCTACGCGACCTCACAGGAAGATGCCATCGAGATAGCCAACCGTATTGGATATCCGGTACTTGTCAGGCCTTCATACGTACTCGGCGGACGTGCAATGGAGATCGTCTATGAACAGCCGGACCTCGAACGCTACATGAGGGAAGCAGTACGCGTATCCCCTGAACAGCCCGTACTTATCGACGACTTCCTTGAAGGTGCGGTCGAGATAGATGTGGATGCGGTCTGTGATGGCAAGGACGTGCTCATCGGTGCGATAATGGAGCACATCGAAGAAGCCGGCATACACTCCGGGGACTCAGCTTGTGTCATCCCGCCACGTTATTTGTCAGAAGAGACCCTTCAGACAGTACGTGATTACACACGCAAGATAGCACTATCACTCAATGTTATAGGACTTATCAATATTCAGATGGCAGAACAGAATGGAAAGGTCTACGTGCTTGAAGCGAACCCTCGTTCCAGCCGAACCATTCCATTCGTATCAAAAGCAGTGGGACTTCCACTTGCCAAGATCGCTGCACAGGTCATCATCGGCCACTCCCTTGAGGAACTGGGATACGCACAGCAGGACGAGTTAGCTGTCGAGCACTATTCCGTCAAGGAAGTACTCTTGCCATTCGATAAATTGCCTGGAGCAGACCCTGTTCTTGGTCCGGAGATGAAGAGTACCGGAGAGGTAATGGGCATAGACTATGATTTCGGACGTGCGTTCTTCAAGGCACAACTTAGTGCAGACAACCTGTTGCCCCTTAGCGGATATGTTTTCATGTCCATAAAGGAAGCAGACAGGGAAGAATTTGTCGAGATCGCAAAGAAGATGCAGGATGCAGGACTTAAGCTCATAGGCACCAAAGGGACCGCGAACTACCTGGCAGAGAAAGGTATCAACATGGAAGCGGTCATGAAGTTGCACGAAGGCAGTCCTAACGTCATAGACATGCTGCGCAGGGATGAGGTCGGACTTATCGTGAACACTCCAACAGGAAGCCAGTCACGAAAAGATGGATTCCATATCCGCCGTGCTGCAGTGGACTTCAAGGTACCATACATCACCACGGTACAGGCAGCAAAAGCAGCCGCTGATGCTATCACATCTATGAAAACAGGTGAGATAACCATCAAGTCCATCAATGAATATCACAAAGAGATTAACAACTGATCATCAATACAAGGAAACAATATCATGTCAAAGAAAGTAGTACTTGCGTATTCCGGAGGACTGGACACATCTATCTGTATCCCTCTCCTCAAGGAAGAATACGGATACGATGAAGTAATTACAGTAGCAGTCGATGTGGGACAGCCAAAGGAAGATGTTGCACAGGCAGAAGAGAAAGCACAGAAGATCAGTGACAAGCATTTCACGCTTGATGTTCGCGAAGAGTTCGTGAACGACTATATCTTCCCGCTTATCCGAGCTAACGGCGACTACGAAGGCTATGTCATGGGAACATCCATTGCACGCCCGCTCATCGCCAAGAAGGTAGTGGAGATCGCAGAACAGGAAGGCGCTGTTGCACTTGCACACGGTTGCACCGGCAAAGGCAACGACCAGCTTCGTTTTGAGGCAGTGTTCAGGCTCACCGATATGGATGTCATCGCACCCATGAGGGAAATGAACCTCACCCGTGAATGGGAGATCGAATACGCTAAAGAACATGGCATACCTGTGGGAGTCACCACTGCAAAACCATGGAGCGTTGATGAGAACATCTGGAGCAGAAGCATCGAAGGCGGAAAGCTTGAAGACCCGGGATATATCCCTCCTGAAGAGATATACAAATGGACAACAGCTCCGGAAGATGCACCCGATGCACAGATCATCGAGATCGGATTCGAGAACGGTGTACCGGTATCCCTCGATGGTCAGAAGCTCGGCGGTGTCGAACTTATCGAGAAGATGAACATCATTGCAGGAACACACGGCGTAGGTCGTACCGACATGATCGAGGACCGTGTCCTTGGACTCAAGGCACGTGAGAACTACGAACATCCTGCAGCAACAGTTCTGCTTGCAGCACACAAAGACCTCGAAAAGCTCGTGCTTACCCGTGCAGAGCTCAAGTTCAAGTCAGCAGTTGATGAACAGTGGTCTGAGCTTGCATACTACGGCCTCGTGGACGAGCCACTCTACGATGACCTCAATGCATTCATTGACAAGACACAGGAACGTGTCGCAGGTACAGTAACAATGAAGCTCTTCAAAGGTAGCGTCCTCGTTCTTGCAAGGACATCCCCATATGCCCTTTACTCAGAAGAACTTGTATCCTTTGATGGCACAAGCATCGACCAGAAGGATGCTGAAGGGTTTGCTAAATATCACGGATTCCAGGCACGCCTGTACAGAAAATTCGTAGACAAGAACTGATAATATCGCACGTATGCGGAATCCGCATACGTACACATCTTTTTTCATTTATTGCTCTTAATTTGATTCGGATCGTTCTATATTTAATTCCAGACCATTAATGATGGTTAAACTATTCGGTGAAAATATACCACATCTTTAAGGTATGGGGGATTGTACTAAACAAAATATAAGGGTTCGAATCTCTTCCCCCCGCACAATCTTTGGGGGATATAGGTAAGGATGAAAAATGCAACCCTTCTAAAATTTAGAGAATCATTGGGTTCAAATCTTATCCCTCGCATAGCAAGTCGGGGATATATACAACGTCATAAAAGTGTACGCTTTGAAATTCCAGTTTTGAAAAAAATTTCACGACATGATTTTTATATTTTAAAATTGTACATCTGCTATGAAATTTTCAGATAGTATCAAAATTCAAAGCGAAATTTCCCAACATGAATTTACAAACGATTTTGTTACCAATCCGTGGAATACACGAAAAGGAGTAGCAATTATTGATATAGAAACCGATTTTGGTGATATTCGTTCCATGAAGTCTAAAAGGGAAAGAAAATTCCGCTGTGGTGTAATTTATAGTTATGATAAGAATAAGATGCAGGTGTTTAAAAAGCCAACCGATTTTGTCAGTGAAATAAAAAAACACAAGCATATCGTTTCTTATAATGGTGAAGGGTTTGACTTTTTTGTTCTAGAAAAATATGGACTAGAATTAGTAAAAAAATCTCATAAAAAAAAGTCGAAGATTCCAGAAAAAGATCATATCGAAAATGATTTATTGAGACTAAATCAAGACAGAAAAGGATGCAGAAAACCTATTGGTTTTGATTCATATGATGTATTTTCAGCAATTATTGCTCGTAGACCTTATGGTAACAATAAAAAATGGCCATCATTAGAAGAAATGATGCAATCTCATTATAATTGTAAAAAAGAAAACATAAATTTAAAGCGGGCCACTTTAAAGCAATTAATTAAACATTGCATCGAAGATGTCGAATACCTTAAACGCCTATATGAAGAAAAAACGTGGACGGTTCCCGTATTCCCTCGGTGGGGTTTACCTTTGTTTACAGATCCAATGATACTTAATAATCCAACTCTTCCAAAACCATTGCATGGTTTGAATCCACGAACCATAAAGGGTAAAGAATGGTGGGATCAAAAAAGAACACTTGCATATATAGAAAACAATCAGTGTTGTTGGGCATGTGGCATTTCAAGATATGAAGTATTAGGGGATAATAAATGGCTGGAAGCACATGAAATTTTTGACATTGATTATGTTGAAGGTAGGGGTGAATTAAAAAAAATTGTTGCATTATGTCCATATTGTCACAACTACATACATTCAGGTCGCTTACAAATGCTTGTAGAGGGTGGAAAAGTAACTGAAGATTATGCTGAAAAAATAATCTGTTACGGAAATTCAGTTCTCAAAAAAGCTGGCCTTGAAATATTATCTAATGGAGAAAAAGTATTGAGAAAAATGGGAGTAACTGAATATATACTCGAATCAGCACATCCTTATGAAATTGATGACCCTACAAACATAGGTGATTGGGAATGGCTAACAAAATTTGCGGGAAAGGATATTGCTTCATACCTTGTCAAAAATTGGTCTGAAGAACTAAAATACGAATTGGATGGTTTAAACATAATAGAGAGTGCAAATGGAGATCAGTACGTATTACCAATTCGTTGTCAGGCTTTTGAATCAGTTTGTAAGCTAAATACTAGAAAATATTATGTAGTTCCGCCAAAGGGGAAAATGATTGATGATAAGAACTATTGGAGGTTTGGTTCTCGCCCTTTCAACGGTTATTTCATATACACCCCTCAAAAAATTGAAGACGCTGAATGGAAGTTCTGGCACATAGTAATTGATGGTAAGGTTTATCATACGACATTTAAAAACTATGAAGATTGGAAAAAATACTACTGGGACAATAGCTCTGAAACTGACAAATGATTCTGCTATCAATTGATTCTTATTCAGCAGCAGAAACTCCACAAGTCCAATTTTCCAACCTCTCCCTAACATGAGTATTTAATGTAAATGGCTTATCATCCTTAGCATTCTGCTTCATGTAATGGAGAGTATCCTTAGAGAAACCCATCTTCTTCCATTTAAGGTCTTTAATATGCTCCAATTACCAAAATATGATGCACATTCACTGATATATTTCCAAGCACATTCCGAATTATACTAGATTGTTTGTAACTATTCAGCCATCCTCACGTTTTTGATATAAACTTAGAATACTCAACACAATTCCATCAGTGCTTGATATTGATTTTACCAAAAAACAATATACTATGCCTCTATTTTAGTCACTCCCTGAAA
>NZ_JAGSOI010000032.1 GCF_023684405.1 Methanococcoides seepicolus
TCTTTTCTTTTTTATGGCTTGTCAGGTCTTTTGGTGTTAGGACAGAACTCCGCCATTCGTGAAATCTCGAATTGATTTCATCATAGCGTAAACTCAGCAGTAACCTTCACCACATTTCCAACCTTTCTCTCACATGAGCATTCAACGTAAACGGCTTGTCACTCTTGACATTCTGCTTCATATAATGCAACGTGCCTTTTGAGAATCCCATCATCTTCCACTCAATATAAGGCATGTCAATGATCTTCTTTCTCAGAAAATCAGTATCATTTCTCTTCCCCACTTTCGTCCATCATCTCATCGCTAACTAAAATACCATCTTCGAGGGTGATCACCCTGTCAACATACTCAGTATGCCATTGTTCATGTGTTACCATCACAATTGTCTGGCCATGTTTATCATTCAGATCTTTGAACACATCCAGTACTTGTTTTGAGTTGTTGGTGTCCAGGTTTGCACACGGTTCATCAGCAAACATTATGTCAGGTTTTTTGGCTATGGCTCTTGCAATCGCCACTCTTTGCTTTTCTCCGCCAGACAATTCATCAGGGATCCTGTCCTGTTTTCCCGTTAGGCCAACCTTATCTAATGCTTCAAGAGCAATCTCATAAGACTCCTTTTTTGATTTTCCTTCCATCATGGAAAGCACATAAACATTTTCGGCAGCACTCATCTCATTGATGAGTGCATAGTCCTGAAAGACATAGCCGACCTGTGTCAGCCTGTAATAACTTCTTTCTGCTTCAGGCAAGCTGGAAACCTTTAATCCCCTTATGGTGTATTCTCCGGCGGTCGCATCGTCCAATAATGCCAGTATCCTCAACAGAGTCGTTTTGCCACTACCGGATGCACCCATAATGGCTACAAATTCCCCTTTCTTTATCTCGAAAGAAACGCCATTGAGAGCCTTGACAGTATTTTGCCCTGACCCATAATATCTTTTCAGGTCTTTCACAACGATCATATCATCTTCCCCATATGGCTTTGAGTATGCTCTCTTTTGATACACTCCAGGCGGGGAGTGTTCCGGCTATCACTGATAGTGTAAGCATGGTAATTATGCTTTGAATGAGCAGCATAGGATCTATCACTGGCCTTATTTCCATGGTTTCATAGAATACCACTGGATTTGCCTGGAAGTAAAGCATGAGTGATAAATATAAAGCCAATCCTGCGATTATTCCTAAAGAAACATAGAATGTACTAAGGAACGCATAGGACAATACTATTGATCTGGGGGTAATGCCTATTGCTTTTAAAATGCCGATCTCTTTTTTCTTATTAAGTATGTTGATGTAGATAATGATAAGGATCAATGCAGCGCCTACGATCAAACTCACGAACTTTGACATGATATCTATAGCACCCATGCTTTGCATTGCCTGCTTTATGAGGGTCTCTGATTTATCAGCCCAGGTAAAGACCTGCTCATTCACTCCGGCTTCTCTGATCTTATCCTGGATATGTTCTTCAGTCCCCTGCTTGTCGATCCTTACAACTACACTGGTAGCTTTGCTTCCTTCCAGACCATATACTTCTTCTATCTCTTTGTAGTGAACCAGGGCATTAAGGTCAACAAGTTCGAATGTGCCTTCCATGATACCTTTGACCTTATAGGTCTTCTTTACGCCATTGCTGTACGTTACATCAACAAGAGACCCTACCTTAACTTCACCCAGGTTATCATATATCTCTGATCCGAAACCTGTACCTGCGATCATAGCACCGATGATTATCTCATCCCGGGAAAGCTCTCCCAGGAAATCCCCGTCAGTAATAATATATGGGTATTGTGATATTTCGTACTCTTCTGTGGGAAGCAGTCCTGTAACAGTTACTCCTACAACTTTCTGTTTATGATCGATCGACGCCCCTACATCGAGTCTCTTTGTTGCGGCCCTTACGCCTTCCACAGCCCGGACCTTCTTCAAGACGCTATCTGCATTGTTGATATAGGTGTTGTCGCCTGTTGGTTCAATAACAACATCCCCATAAGGGTAGTCCTGCATGAATCCAGTGAATAGAACGGTCATTCCTCCTATCATTGATGGGAGGAACACTAAGTTCATAAAAATGAGCGAGAGAACAAAGACTATGAACATCAGTGTTTTTTTGTTTCCTCTCTTTACACTGCTGGATGCAATAAGAGCCCCCACCCTGATATCGTTGATCATGTTGGAGACCTCTCATTCTTCTTTGTTGTCAGCAGAGCTATCACTGCCTTCCATTAACTGCTTGATTATCTCATCCTTTGACTTTTTCGTTCTGTAATTATTGTAGATCAGCCCTCCAATAACTCCCAGGACAAGCAATACAATTAAAGCAGTTCCTGCTCCACTATTACTTTCCAGGACAATAATGTTGATCTTCGTATCGATCTGTTCTTCCCCAAAATCATCACTATACGTAATGGTCACAGGGATCTCGTATTCCCCTGCCTGATCAGCTATAAAAGTAATTACTGCAGGTCCGTCTTCATTTGGATCAAGAGTTCCTATAAAGGATTCTTTTAGTCCTTTGAACGGATGGTCAGCATAGACCCTTATTGAATTTATTGTCCTGTCACCAGAGTTTTCGATCCTCATGGTCAATTCCACAGTCTCATCCATGTAAGGAAGAACAGGATCGACCTTTACAGATGCAAGGTTCAAACTCCCTTTTTTATCAAGCACGGTTATTGTAATGTCATATTCATCCTTTTGCTTGCCAAAATCATCTTCATAATAAATAATGACAGGTATCTCAAACTCTCCTGACCGGTTTGCCTTGAACTTGAACAATGCAGTTTGAGTACCATTCATGCCAAGAGTTCCAATTGTAGAATTCTTAATTCCTTTAAACTCATGATCCAGGCTAACTGATACAGACTTTGCTATTGCTTCCCCGAAGTTCTCTATGCCTAATCTTAAGTCAACTGTATCTCCCTCATAGATATATTCAGGACTGGTTGTGACAGAAGAGATTCTTGGTTCAGCGTCTTCGCCTATTACTCTGATCTCAACTTCATAATATTTTGTTGTTTCCAACTCCATATTTGGATATGTTAATTTCATCTTTATGATATGAGGGCCGGGGTTGGCATCATTAGTTGTCCTCATGTGGTATACCAGGTGCCTTTCGCTTGTACTATAAGATAATTTAGAAATTTTGGTGACCAGATCTTCTGTAACTATGATATCCGGAGGGATGCTGATTATCTCAAAGGTAATGTCTTCAGGAGCTTTAGACCCACAACTCTCAATATTAATTCCCAGGGTGAACTCTTCATCGATACCTATTGAACTAGGACTTATTTCCTGTATCTCTGCATTTACGCATATCTCACCAGAAGTTTGTGCTCCAGCAGTAGAGATCCCTGCTAAGATAACTGCAAAAATCAATAAGAGCAAATATATCAGTCTTGTATGCTGATTCATTCTTTATTCACCTCAGTTCGAACCTTTTCGATATATTCAATAAGATCTTTGAAAATCAAGTATAATGCAACCATTTGCCGATAACAATATTTGATTATTTTGAACATTTCTTAATATATACTCTTCCAACATTATATATAAAATATCACTGTAGTTGATTGTAACGTATGTTGCTATCGATTTCTTGATCTTGACCATAAAATAGGCTACTTTATGGTCATAATTTATAATAGCAGGCTTACGCCCGTTTGGTGAATTATTCAGTTCGATATGTCTTATGGATGGTGTCATCCATAGACTGAACGGGTGTTTTCATCAAAACGTTAATTTATGCAGAACGCAATCTTATTCCGATGGATGCTATACTGTCTCTCAACAATGTCTCAAAGAAGTTCGGTAACATGCCTGTACTAAAAGGCATTGATCTGGACATAAAGAAAGGGGAGTTTGTAGCTCTGCTGGGTGCTAATGGTGCAGGCAAGACAACCCTTGTAAAGATCATGTCAGCTCTATCCTCTCCTTCTGAGGGTACTGTAATGGTCAACGGCAAGGACATTTTAAACGATCAGGGCTCATTGAGGAGTATCATAGGCGTCATTTCCCATGAAACATATCTCTACAACGACCTGACCGCAGTAGAGAATCTGCGCTTCTTTGGACAGATGTATGGTATTGCCAGTGAGAATCTTGAAGCTCGTATAAATGGACTGTTGGAGCAGGTCGAGCTTGTTAAAAGGGCAGATGACCGTGTATCCACATTTTCTAGGGGTATGAAGCAGCGTCTCTCCATCGCAAGGGCACTTTTACATGAGCCTTCAATTCTTTTTCTGGATGAACCTTATACAGGACTTGACCAACATGCAGCCCACGCATTTGAGAAGGTGTTGCTGGAGCTTGACCCAAAGGACACCACAAGACTGATGATAACCCATGACATCAACAGAACGTACAACATGTGTGACCGTGTTATCATACTTGACAAGGGAAGTATTGTTTTCGACAGCCTTATGTCTGAAGTGGCCTCTGCGGAAGAACTGAGGGACATATACTCATCACACGTGGGTGACAATGATACTTTTTGATATGGGATCAACATGATACGCATTCTTCATATTGCAGCAAAGGACCTCAAAGAGGAGTTCCGCACCAAGCAAATGCTCAATTCAATGGTTCTTTTCTCATTGCTTGTCATAGTAGTGTTCAGTATCACATTTGCTCCTATACTTGGCTCTTCTCAAGACGTGGCAATGGTCGCTCCGGGTGTACTCTGGATAGCCTTCATCTTCGCAGGTTCCATAGGTCTTTCCCGCTCCTTCGTGGCAGAACTGGAAAACGGCTGTCTCGAGGGTTTGAAATTATGCCCGATAGGCAGGAGTTCCATATACACTGGGAAGATGATGGCGAACATGGTGCTGATGCTACTGGTGGAGATCATAACTGTACCTCTGTTTGCCATCATGTTCAATTTCAGCATAACAGGACTTTTCTGGCTTGGTATCATAATATTCCTTGGTACTGTCGGTTTTGTCTGTGTGGGAACACTGCTTTCAGCTCTGACAGTGAACACAAGAACTCGGGAAATATTACTTCCTGTTCTGTTATTGCCTCTGGTGCTTCCTGCTCTTATCCCTGCTGTGATGGCAACCGGAAGTATCCTCATGGGTGCATCCTACGGGGATATCTCTCAGGAACTACGGCTTCTGCTTGTATATGATGTCGTTTTCTTCCTTGTGGCACAGCTTGTATTCGAATATGTCATACAGGATTAAAACTTATATATCGGTGGAGATGTACTACTTACATCGTTCCCAAGTTATTCATCGGGGTTTTCCAAATGTCGGAGAGGATGTTAAGAGATAAGATTTTGCCAGTTCTGTCTGCAATGAGCATGTTGCTAGCCATTGGCATGATAATTTTCTACCTTCCGGATATGAAAGGTGCCATGGGGGAAACCCTTGATATGAGCTTTAGGATATTCTATTTCCACATGCCGATAGCCATTACTTCCTATCTGGCCTTTACTGTGGTTTTCGTTTCCAGCATTCTGTTCTTGAGGACAGGTAAGTACAGTTATGACATCCTTTCCCGCTCGGCAGCTGAGGTGGGTGTCATTTTTGCGTTTCTTGTTCTGGTAACCGGTTCCATCTGGGCTAAGGCTACGTGGGGATGGTACTGGGTATGGGAGCCAAGACTTACAACATCTCTTGCACTTTTTCTGGTCTATGTCGCTTATATTGTGCTTCGGCAGGCAGTGGATGGTGCAGATAAACGTGCACGTTTAGCTTCTGTTTTCGGAATACTCGGCTTTATTTCAGTTCCGCTGAGCTTTTTATCCATACGCCTCTGGCGTTCAGCTCACCCGTTGATGTTCGGTGATACTTCAGGTTCAAGCGGCGGCGGGCTTGAAGGTACTTCCCTGCAGCTGACATTATTGGTGAACGTGATAGCATTTGTCCTTCTTTTCATCACTCTTGTAGTGTACAAGATGCAGAACGAGATGATGGAAGAAAGGGCTGATGAGATCAGAGCTTCACTTGACTGAATGCATGACCCTGCTTAAGCAAAACCTATAAACGAATAGTAGCTGATTGGAATGCATGCTTTTTGAACCTATAACTATAGCAGGACTGACTGTAAAGAACCGTTTTGTGCGTTCAGCGACCAATGAGGGGATGGCTGAATTGGATGGAACTGTGACCAAAGGGATAGGGGATATGTATGAAGACCTTGCCCGGGAAGATGTCGGCTTGATAATTACGGGCTATTCATATGTGGATGTCAAAGGACAAAGTGATGAAAGGCAGCAGGGTATCTATGATGACAGGTTCATCGGACCTTATGGGGAAATTGTCTCAAGGGTTCACAAGTACGACTGTAGGATATTCATACAGATAGTCCATGGCGGCAGGCAATCGATCGTAAAGGAAGGTGTTCCTCTTTTAGCGCCTTCGGCAGTCAAAGATCCAGCCTCCGGTAAAATTCCTGTGGAGATGACAGAAGAGGATATCCTTGCTACCATTGAAAACTTTGCAGAGGCTGCAAGACGGTCAAAGGCAGCAGGATTCGATGGTGTTCAGATACATTGTGCTCACGGTTTCCTGTTAAGCAGTTTCATTTCCCCTTATACGAACCGTAGGACCGACAAATGGGGCGGTTCTGTGGAGAATCGGGCAAGGGTGGTCACTGAGATAGTTAGAAGAACTCAGGAAAAGGTAGGAAAGGACTTCCCTATCATGGTGAAGATGAATGCCACAGATGGTTTTGATGTGTTCTCAGGTAAGATCGGGCTTGATGCTCCCGAATGTGTGGAAATTGCCAGCCTTCTTGAAAAAGCCGGAGTTTGTGCCATCGAAGTAAGTGGCGGGATATTCGAAGCAGGTGCGGTCATGTCTCAGAAGGGCATTGATTCTGAAGAAAAGGAAGCATATTTCAGGCGTTATTCCAAAATGATCCGTGATACGGTGAAGATACCTGTGATACTGGTAGGCGGAATCCGTACAAAGGCCGTGATGGAGTCTATGTTAAGGGGATATGCGGATATGATCTCGCTCAGCAGGCCCTTTATTGCCGAACCTGACCTTGTCGTAAATCTTAAGGAAGGGAGCGACCGGGTTAAGTGTGTGTCATGCAATGGCTGTTTCAGGACGGATGGGGTTTCCTGTACTTATAATTTCAATTGACCCCTTCATTTTTTTTCTTTTTTTCTTTGTTACCTTTTTATAGTTGTCTCACCTTCACTAATTTATGAGGTTGGATGCATATCTTGTTGAAATGGGTTCTTTTAAGTCACGTGGTCGCTCTAAAAAGGCTATACTTGATGGTCATGTAAAAATCGATGGTTCTGTTGTAACAAAGCCTTCTAAAGATGTTTCTATTGATGATGACGTCAAGGTGGACGAAGGGCTTGATATGCCAAAGGGATATTTCAAGTTAAAAGGGATACAGGATGAGATCGGTCTTATCAAAGAAGGTGATTCTGTCCTTGACCTGGGTTCAAGTGCAGGCGGATTTATTGTATTTGCATCGGAGATCGCAGGTGATGTGAGGGGTCTGGAGTTCAGCCGTGATTTCAGGGAGGAGCTTGGTCAAATAGCTCATGAAAGAAGCAATGTTTCGGTCATGCTCGGTGATGTTTTCACCTTCCCTCTTGAGACCATGTCGCCGGAGCCTGTGGATGTCATCCTGAGCGATATGACCCTTGAACCGGAAGATTCCCTTACAGCTCTTAAGCGTGTACTTCCATTGCTTAAATTGAATGGACGATTGCTTCAGGTAATTAAGATGTCAAAAAGGATTCAGAGGGAGCCTCTGCTTAGTATAATGGAAGGGTTTGGGCTTGAAATTCAGAACGTGCTCGAGTCAAAGAAGCAGGAGATATACGTTGTTGCACGCAAGATCGGTGAGGTCGAGGATACGGATTGATCTTTCGATCTTTGCTCACTCACTCCATCTTATCAATGCTTCTAAACCATTGATCATTGACCGTTCGACCGTTATATCGGTCATTTATTTTTATTGCATAAGTGTCGGTTCTACTCAATATTTGACAAGATAAAGGAGGTCTGCAATGCTTCTCAAGATATATGGGAAAGGTCGTCCATTTCGTCTTTTTGTTGCTGGGCTTCATGGGCAGGAATGGCGGGATACTTCAGATGTACTGTTGAATATTGAGCGCCCGTCATCAGGCACTCTTGCTATACTGCCTGTGGTAAGCAGGGGGGACTATATTTCCACGCTGGACGGGGATTATTATAAAGATATGGGGAAACTGATCATTGATGTTGTGAAGGCATATCGGCCTGACATCTATGTCGAGTTGCATTCATATTCTTCAGATAATTTCCATAAATTGATCTCAAGCACAAGGATACATGAAAAAGGTGTGCCGGGATTCAGTGTTCTGGAAAATAATGTGTTGATGGGTTCTGTTTCGCCTCATATTAGGAGGGATCATTTTCCGGTGGAAGCTTTGTGTCTGACATTTGAGGTAGAAAGGTCGAATCAAAGCTCGAAAGAGTTTGCTGCGAAGATGCTTCAAGTTGTAAAAGAATGCCGTTCAAGGGATGGTTTCATCGAATATATGATGGAACGCTATCCCAATGTGGCTAAAAAAGCAATAGAAGACTATAAAAAATTCTATGGATCGTAAGGTTTCCCTTACTATCCATTTACATTCCTTCGTAGTTGTGGATGTTGTGTTCAGGGTTCACATCCATCATCTGCTGCCTTTGTGCTTTGAGCATGTCGTCAACACGTAATACCATGTTGGCAACCTCGGAAGCGGATTTGATAGCCTGTTTCTTTACCCTGAGGGAATCAACAATGCCGTTCTCGAGAGTATCAATGATCTCTGTTGAGTAAACATCAAGACCAGCGTTCTTTATCTCGGTGTGTTTTGCACGAAGTGCGAGGATGGTGTCTATACTGTCCATACCTGCGTTGATTGCAATTTCCCTTGGAATGCTCTCAAGTGCTTCAGCAAATGCTGCGACAGCAAGCTGTTCGCGTCCTTCGACACTGGTTGAGTAGGCTCTGAGTCCCTGTGCGATCTCGATCTCGGAAGCACCGCCACCTGCAACGATCGTGCCATCTTCGATGGTGTTCTTGATCACGTTGAGTGCATCATCCATTGTACGTTCAAGGTTATCGGTGATATGTTCCGTACTTCCCCTGAGGAGGATGGTGATGGTGTTCGTGTTCTTGCAACCTCTGATGTATGTCTTACCAAGGTCGAATGCACCGATCTGTTCAATGAGCTCTGCGCTTCCAAGGTCCTTCTCGGAGATGTCCATGATATTCTTGACAATGTGTGCTCCGGTTGCTCTTGAGATCGCTTTAATATCGTCTTCATTTACACGTCTGATCGCATAGACTCCTTTCTTCTGGAAATAGTCCATTGCGACCTGATCAATGTTCTTTGTGCCAATAATGACGGTTGCTCCGGTATCAAGAATCCTGTCGAGCATTGCTTCAAAGTCTGCTTTTTCCTGTTCAAGGAACTCTTTCATCTTATCAGCTGAATCGATCTGGAAAGATGCTTTGTTCTTTGTCTTCTTGACAGAGATGTCTGAAGCGAGAATAGCGATCTTTGGTTTCTCCACCTTTTCGGGCATTGCTGAATGGAGGCGTGCCTTGTTGACAACGATGCCTTCAAGGAACTCGGTATCATCGATCTGTTGTCCAGGATCCTGTGTAAGCATTATATTGTTGAGGTCGACCTTTCCATCTTCCTCTACTTCGAGTGCAGCATCAACACAAATGTTTGCGATATGGTCAGCAAAAGCTTCTGAAGATTTGCCTGCAATGGCGGTCTTTGCAATGTTCACGAGAACTTCCCTGTTCTCTTTTGTGACCTCTACAGCATAATTGTCAAGTAATTCCATTGCCTTGCCAGATGCTTTCAGGAATCCTTTGATGATAACTGCAGGATGGATTCCGGTATCAATGAGCCCTTCTGCTTTCTCAAGAAGTGCGCCGGCAAGAACTACAGCACCTGTTGTACCGTCTCCTGCAATGGTTTCCTGGGTCTTTGCAACTTCAACGATCATCTTAGCGGTTGGATGTTCGATCTCCATCCCTTTTAAGATCATTGCGCCGTCGTTGGTAAGTACGATGTCACCCACACCATTGACAAGCATCTTGTCCATTCCTTTTGGACCAAGTGTTGTCTTTACTATATTTGCAACTGCTTTTGCTGCTGCAATGTTCATGTGAAGTGCATCCTTGCCCTGTGTCTGTTCCTTTCTTGGATCTATAATTGTTGGCTGACCTAGTCCTGCCATAGAATCTGAACCTCCTGATAGTCTTAATTATAAGAATTGGTATAGTGGTTTTGTTAAATATGAATGAAACTAACTGTGTATGGTTCTATAAAAACGTTTCGAATGGTCTCCCTCTCTTTATCTCCTATATTCAAAAACTTTAACATACAAGCTGATTTTTACCATATTATGCTTGATTTTGTAGGACTTGGTCTGTTCGATGAAAAGGATATTTCTTTAAAAGGGCTTGAAAAGATACGCAACGCTGACAAGGTCTATGTTGAGTTCTATACTTCCATTCTAATGGGAACTGATCTCGAAAAGATGGAACAGCTCTATGAAAAGAAGATTACTTTGCTCTCAAGGGAAGATGTGGAGCAACATGCTGAGGATTGGTTGGTTGGTGCGAAGGACAGGAATGTCGTCTTTTTGACAGGTGGGGATACCATGGTGTCCACGACACATGTGGACCTGCGTCTGCGGGCAGCGGACATGGGTATCGAGACGACCCTTGTACACGGAGCTTCCATCGCATCTGCTATATGCGGGCTTTCCGGCCTCCAGAACTATCGTTTTGGTAAATCCGTCACCATACCTCACCCTTATGTGAGCAGCCGTGGGGTAAGGGTGGTATCTCAGACTCCTTATGATACTATTAAGAAGAACATCGAAGCAGGACTCCATACGGCTGTTTTCCTTGACATAGACAAGGACAAAGGCTATATGACAGTCAATCAGGCAATGGAGATCTTGCTTGAGGTTGAGGGCAAACTTGGTGAAGGTGTTATGAACGATCGCCTCGCAGTAGGGGTCGCTCGTGCTGGTTCACCATCCCCTGTGGTGAAAGCGGACTATGTTGAAGCTCTAAGGAATTACGATTTCGGGGGACCACTTCATATAGTTGTGATCCCGGCAGAGCTGCATTTTGTCGAAGCAGAAGCTCTTGTAAAGCTTGCTGGTGCACCTGAAGAGATCCTTGAGAATGTGGATTGATGTTTTATCACTTTCTCCTTTTTAATTTTATCAATATCCAGCTGTCCATAAAGCACAATAGATATAAATCGTAAGCACCTTTTTCCGTGAGAGAGTGACAATGCACGGTTCAGTAGGAATTATTTCAGGTGAGACCGGTTCGTTTGGTTTTAACTTCCTTATTTCAGATAGTACTGCCGTTCATCGAGGGGAATATGTAAAGGCATGGCACGAGTCGGATGGCTGGGTGCTTTGTCAGGTGTTATCCATCAAAAGGTCAAGCGATGTAGCCAATAACAAACATTCTTTCGATGAGGCAAAAAAGGTCTTCGATGAACTGAAAAAGGAAAGTAAGGCGAACAAAAGGTCAGATCGTATAGTTGCAGAGGCTACGGTTATAGGAAGTCGTGACCCATCCGGTCTTCTTAGGTCTCCTAAGACTCCGTTCAGCCCTGGAGATGATGTTTTCCCGGCAGACAATGACCTTATAAGCTCAGCATTAGGTCTTTCGGGCAATGAGATGTACATTGGCATGCTGGATGGCACGGACATTCCTGTTCATCTTAGTGTGAACAGCCTTGTTCAGAAACATGTCAGTATCCTTGCAAAGACCGGTAGTGGTAAGTCATACACTGCTGCTGTATTGCTCGAGGAACTGCTTGATCGTAAAGTTCCCCTTCTGATAATCGATCCTCATAGCGAATATGCTTCAATGAAGGATCCTTCTTCGAAAAATGATGGTTTTAAGAAGTTTGGCATATCCCCTAAGGGCTATGGTTCTGATGTTACTATCTATACTCCTGCTAACAAAGTGATAAATCCTAATGCCGATGAGCTTTTCAGATTGAACGGGAACAATCTGACGGCAAAGGACCTGACAGCTATCTTCCCTGATAACTTCACGGCAACCCATATCGGTATTCTCTATGAGGCCATACAGAAACTGCGGGCTGAGATGGAAACCTATACTCTTGATGATATCATCTTCGAGGTCGGGAACAATGAGAGCAAGGCTCGCTGGAACGTGATGGGTGTACTTGAGGATATTCGTGATTCAGATATCCTTTCTTCCTCTCCCACTGAGCTCAATGAGCTTATGTGCAATGGTAAAGCATCGGTCATCGATTTCAAGGGTGTACCTCCGGAACTTCAAAGTATGATAGTTGCACGTCTTTGCAGTGCGCTTTTCGAGGCACGTAAGATGAACTCGATTCCTCCTGGTATGCTTGTGGTGGAAGAAGCCCACAATTTTGCACCTGAAAGAGGATTTAGCAAGACCGTAAGTTCTGAGGTACTGCGCACTATCGCATCGGAAGGGAGAAAGTTCGGTCTTGGGATGATGGTGATATCCCAGCGTCCGGCAAGGATCGACAAGAACGTCCTCTCACAATGTGGTACGCAGGTCATTATGAAGGTCACTAATCCAAACGACTTGAAATCCATCAGTAAGGGGCTGGAAGGTGTCAATTCTTTCGTGGAGGACGAACTTATGCGATTGCCGCCGGGTGTCGCTATGCTGGTCAGTAACGATATTGAAAGACCGGTCCTTGTGGACATCAGGGTGAGAAAGTCAAAGCACGGCGGTGAATCTGTCAATGTGTTGAAGAGCTCGCGAAAGGCCTCTCCTGAACCAGTTAAACGTGCTTCTAAAAAAGTAAGTTCTCCTTCTCCGAAGCCTGCACCTGTCGAACAGAAAGTTCCCTTGGACAGCCCTCCTCCCAAAAGAATACCCACCAAAGAGGTGGGGAAAGAAGGCGGCGGTCTTTTCAAGAAGATATTCGGTTCGGAAAAGTGATGTCTCAACGGATGGGTTTATAAAGGCAGTACTTATAGTGGTGTGATTGTGGCAGCAAATCTGGATGAAAAGGTCGAAAGGTATGAACGGCTGTTGAGAGAAGCTCTTGCTAAAGCCGATATAAGCCCTATCGAGAATTCACACATGCGTACGGTGGCTGAGGACTACAAGAATATGGCCCGCTCCTATTATGAGGACGGTATACATTTCATCAAGTCTGAAGACCCTGTGAATGCGCTTATATGTTTCAGTTATGGGCATGCATGGCTGGATGCAGGTGCACGGCTTGGTGTGTTCGATGTAGATGACGATGTGTTGTTCACAATATGATGATAATTCAATAATTTTATTTTAAATAGAAAACAATGAATGTTTTAAATATAGAGTATTTGGAGAGAATCAAACGATGACAAATTATCATGTTACACTTGAAGCGGCTTGGTTGGTAAGAGATGTAGAAACAGCGGATGATGCTATTGGGGTAGCCATCTCGGAAGCTGGTAAAAGATTGAACCCAAAAAAACTTGATTTTGTAGAGGTCGATGTGGGCACTACTTACTGTCCTGCCTGCAGTGAGCCATTTGGCAGTGTTTTCATTGCAGCTAACACCGCGCTCGTTGGTCTTGTTCTTGAGATGAAGGTATTCGACGCTGAAAGCGATGAACATGCTTCAAGGATCGCTAAATCCGTTATTGGAAAGGCACTTACGGATGTTCCTCTGAACGTTGTGGACGTTGAAGCGTTCGACTGAAACGGAGTTTGAATATGTCTGATTCCATCTCCGTTGTGGGCCACGCTGCAATTGACTTTCTTTTTGATGTGGAGGGCATTTCAGGTCCCAATGAATCAAATCCTATTGTGGACTATCAGCGTTTCTACGGAGGTGGGGCAGCCAATATCGTTGCAGCTATTGCTATCCTTGGCGGGAAATCCCAGTTGATATCCGCCGTGGGTGATGATTTTTCAACTTCCGGCTACGAGGGATACCTTGAGTCTTTAGGTGTCGACCTTTCCCTGCTTTTCAGGCTTAAAGGGGAAAAAGGAACGGCTGCATATGTTTTTACTGATCCTTTTCATAATCAGTCTACTTACTTCTATTGGGGTGCTTCTGCAAAACTGAAAGAGCTGGAACCTCCTGAAGTTGATTTTGTCCACCTTGCTACTTCGGAGTCTAATTTCAATGCAAAGATGGCAAAAAAAGCGAAGTTCGTGTCTTTCGATCCGGGGCAGGACCTTGTGACATACACAAGGGAAAATCTTGAAACTGTCCTTTCGAATACTGATATTCTTTTCACTAACAAGCATGAGATAAAGCGGGTATGTGAGATGACCGAAAGCTCTTTTGAGGATATCAGGGCGCAGATCGATGTTGTCGTTGTCACTTACGATGCTGATGGAAGCAAGATATTCACTGCGGATGCTGAATATGAAATTCCTATAGTTCCTGTAAAGGCACTCGATCCTACAGGTGCGGGTGATGCTTATCGCGCGGGTTTCCTTGTGTCATACAGGCGTGGTTATTCTCTTGATGTATGTGGCAGGATAGGCGCAACAGTTGCTTCCTTTGCAGTAGGGACCGTTGGATGCCAGACCGATCTTCCAACATGGGATGATATGGTTGTCAGGTATGAAAGCCATTTTGGAGCATTTCCATCTTTGGATGGTTAAGTTCCTTTCATTATCCTTTTTTCAACAGGTCGTTGTTTTCCCTAACAACAAATTATTTTTACACATTTCTATACTAAAACCTGTCAGGTAAGGGTTTGCGTTATCCTGTGATCAAAGCAGAATTGATCCTATGTAAAAAAAAGTTATCAATACCGTGTATTTCAACACGGTATTGTTGATGTTGTTTATTGTTTGTTCTCAAGGACTGCGTGTGCGGCTGCAAGTCTTGCAATAGGCACACGGAATGGTGAACAGCTGACATAGTTCAGTCCGACGTTGTGTCCGAACTTTATGGATTTTGGTTCTCCGCCGTGTTCTCCACAGATGCCTATCTTGATATCAGGTCTTGTTGCACGTCCTTTTTCGATTCCTATCTTCACAAGCTGACCGACACCATCCTGGTCGAGCACTGCGAACGGGTCATCCTCAAGGATGCCGCTTTCAAGGTAGGATGGCAAGAACTTACCTGCATCATCTCTGCTGAATCCGAAGGTCGTCTGTGTCAGATCGTTAGTCCCGAAGGAGAAGAACTCTGCTTCCTTTGCTATCTGGTCTGCGGTGAGGGCTGCTCTTGGCAGTTCTATCATCGTACCTACCAGATAGTCGAGCTTAATTCCCATTTCTTCCATCACAGATTCAACGACGGTGGTAACGTGTTTCTTGACGAACTCAAGCTCTTTTACGTGGCTAACAAGAGGTATCATTATCTCAGGTACTATCTTCATACCTTCCTTTGAAAGCTCGCATGCAGCTTCGATGATAGCTTGTGCCTGCATTTCGTATATCTCAGGATATGTGATACCAAGGCGGCATCCTCTGTGTCCGAGCATTGGGTTTATCTCTTTCAGATATTCGATACGTTCGCCTATCTTCTTAACCCTATCCATTTCTTTTTGGGATGTGTCCGAAGATTCGAGCTCCCTGAGTTTATCCATGACTTCTTCGTGGACAGGCAGGAACTCATGGAGGGGCGGGTCAAGTAACCTGATAGTTACCGGGAATCCTTCCATTGCTTTGAAAATACCGATAAAGTCCTCTCTCTGCATTGGCAGGAGCTTCTTAAGCGCCATTTTTCTGGACTCGATATCTTCGGCCATTATCATTTCACGCACAGCAGGGATCCTGTCCTCTCCGAAGAACATGTGCTCTGTTCTGCACAATCCAATTCCCTCTGCACCGAAATCACGTGCAACCTCAGCATCATGTGGTGTGTCGGCATTTGTCCTTACTTTAAGGGTGCGTACTTCGTCAGCCCATTTGAGTATGGTTTCAAGCTCGTCAGTAACTCCCGGAAGGATGAGGTCGACCTCTCCTAAAATGACATTTCCTGTGGAGCCGTCAATGGAGATCATGTTGCCTTCTTTGACGGTATAATCACCAACATTGAAGATCTTCTCTTTCATGTCGATGGTGATCTCGCCGCATCCTGCAACACATGGCTTACCCATGCCTCTTGCGACAACAGCAGCGTGTGATGTCATTCCACCGCGAACTGTCAGTATACCTTCTGCAGCGTTCATACCGCCTATATCTTCAGGTGATGTCTCTGCACGTACGAGGATGGTCTTCTCACCATTCTTTGCCATCTCTTCAGCATGTTCGGCTGTGAACACGACCTCTCCGACAGCTGCTCCCGGGGATGCAGGAAGTCCTGTTGCCATTACCTCGTATGTTGAGGTAGGGTCGATGTTCGGATGCAGAAGTCTGTCTATCTGTTCAGGCTCGACCCTTAAGAGTGCGGTATCTTTATCGATAAGTCCTTCTTCGACCATTTCGGTAGCTATCTTAATGGCCGCTGCTGCCGTTCTCTTGCCGGTCCTTGTCTGAAGCATGAACAGTTTGCCTTTCTCTATGGTGAACTCTATGTCCTGCATGTCCTTGAAGTGATCCTCCAGTTTCATGTAGATATCAACGAGCTGGTCATAGACCACAGGCATAGTGTTCTTGAGGGCTTTGATGGGTTGTGGTGTTCTGATACCTGCAACCACATCCTCGCCCTGTGCGTTGATGAGGTATTCTCCGAAGAATCGTTTCTCACCTGTAGCAGGATCTCTTGTGAACGCAACTCCTGTTCCGGAGTTCTCACCCATGTTACCATAGACCATGCTCTGTACATTGACCGCAGTCCCCCATTCTCCTGGGATACCGTTCAGTTTTCTGTATGTGATAGCACGCTGGTTGTTCCATGAGCCGAACACTGCATCAATGGCCATCTGGAGCTGTTCCCTTGCATCTTGAGGGAAGTCCTTTCCGGTTTCATCTTTGATGATCGTCTTGAACTTTTCAACGAGTTCCTTAAGATCTTCCACTTCAAGGTCGTTGTCCTGCTTTACGCATTTGTCTTTCTTCTTTGAAGAAAGGGCGGACTCGAACTTTTCATGGTCGATATCAAGCACTACGTTAGCAAACATCGTGAGGAATCTTCTATAACTGTCATAAGCGAATCGTTCGTTTCCGGTCTTAGTAGCAAGTCCGACCACCGAATCATCGTTAAGCCCAAGGTTGAGGACCGTGTCCATCATTCCCGGCATAGATACACGGGCACCTGATCGTACTGAAAGGAGAAGTGGGTTCTTTAGGTCCCCGAAATTCTTCTTTGTTGTACTTTCAAGTTGTTTGATAGCGTTATCGATATGTTCTTCAAGGCCTGGAGGGTACTGCCCGTTCTTAAGATAGAGCGTACAGACCCCCGTTGTGATCGTAAAGCCAACTGGCACTGGAATTCCCAGATTTGACATTTCTGCGAGGTTGGCACCTTTGCCCCCAAGCAGGTCTTTCATACTGTTTTTGCCTTCAGTTTCGTTGTTTCCGAAAATGTACACAAATTTATTATCTGCCACTAAGTTTTCCTCCCACTGGAAGATATTTGATTAAGGGTTTGGATAGCGTTTAATGCTTGCAATGGTCATGTCATTTAAATGAAATTATTTTCATTGCCCGAAGTTATACGGACATGGATCTCATTGGACATATCTAGACGACATTGCCGTTTATTGTGTGATTACTCTTAAGTGTTGTCGTTGATATCGTCATTTTGCCTTGTTTGTATGATATGTGTGAAAAAATACCTCTAAAAATACCCTTAAAGTCCTAATTATTTCCATGTTCTGGACAGTGTTCTTTAGCAAATATAGTTGTCATTGATGTATCAATTCTGTTATGGTCTATGTTTTCGAGATCTTGTGGGGATTATAGTTTGCTTTTGCAATTGGCATCATGGCCATAATTCGGCATATATTCTTCACATTCATATTTTAGTGCAGTTTCAACAGCTCTATACACTTCCTCTTGAATTCGTCTGCATCTTAATACCGAATCAGTATGCTGGCTGCACATTATCTTGGAAAACATATCACTTCTATTCATTTTCAGGTCACTTTATTATATTCAAAACCACTTGTTACCCGGCATTCAAAAATCAGTTAACATCGAATTTAAACATTCGTATTGCTAATGTACAAAAAAGATAATGAAAAAATTTAGTTTCAGTGCTTCGTTAATTTTATCAGAATCCACCTAACCTCATTAACCATCAGCATAGTTATGCCTGAATAATGGTGATGACCCATGTTTCTCGATTACAATTAACTCCATATAAATGACAATAAAAGCTTTGTACCTCTTTTCGACAACATTCACATTCCTTTAAATGGCTCACTTACATGCAAATACCTATTTCATACTGTTCTAGGCACGTCAGTTGGTAATAAGTTGAGTGCTGGATCAACAATTGAATGGTGTAGGTGAATTGGGGCGATCATGAGGGCTGGAATCTTAGCGAAGTACTGAAATGACCTTTCCTATGGAAATTTATACATACCTGAGGATCCCATTCAGTTGCTTGTAGTTGATGTATTCTTTGTTTATCTTATCATTCGTAGTTCATCTTTGCAAAGATACGGTGGTAAAGGCATGGTTTTAGAATAATTGATAATTATCCTTTTTAGAAATTGAAATTGGATTATTAAAGAGATTGCGAAAACTATATATATAAGATGTTGTATGTATATATATCATCTAATTAATTTATATATTGATGGTAAGATGCATATGAAACGACTTGGAACTGTTGTGCAGATCGTTGCACACAATGGGTTACTTGTGAGAGGGGACAACATTGGACCGGACACATCGTTAAAGGATCTTCCACGTATCAATTTACCGGTCGTGGATAAATCCGTGAGGCGTATCGGTAAGGTGAATGGTGTTATCGGCTCTGTCGTTTCTCCTTATATTAGTATAAAGGTCACAGGCGATGTCAGTGCATCAGACCTTCGAAAGTATTTAAATGAAAAGCTTTACGTGAAATAAATAGCAATTCACTTAGATATAAAGTGAGTAAGCATAAAAATTTTTGGAAAACCGAGGCAATGATAAAATGGTGGAAGTTGAAAGAGTAAGACATTCTGATACTTCAGAGAGAGAGAAGATACGTGCTATGATCAAGGCACGTAAGGAGAAAGAAAAGACTACAGAGGTCGAGAACAAGGTGGTCGAGTGTCCGGAATGTGGCAGTCGTAGCCTTGAACAAGACTATGAGCGCGCGGAATTGGTCTGTGCTGACTGTGGTCTTGTTGTGGATGCCGAGTTTGTTGATGAAGGTCCGGAGTGGCGTGCTTTCGACCATGATCAGCGTATGAAGCGTTCTCGTGTTGGTGCACCTATGACCTACACGATTCACGACAAAGGTCTCTCTACTATGATCGACTGGAGGAATCGTGATTCTTATGGCAAATCAATTTCTTCCAAGAACCGTGCACAACTGTATAGGTTGAGAAAGTGGCAGCGTAGAATTAGAGTAAGCAATGCTACTGAAAGGAACCTTGCTTTTGCACTATCCGAACTTGATCGTATGGCATCTGCATTAGGTCTTCCACGTACTGTTCGTGAGACAGCTGCAGTTGTTTACAGAAAAGCGGTCGATAAGAACCTTATCCGTGGCAGGAGTATTGAAGGTGTTGCAGCGGCTGCGCTTTATGCAGCATGTCGCCAGTGCAGTGTACCCCGAACTCTTGACGAGATCGGAGAGGTTTCCAGGGTAAGCAGGAAAGAGATCGGAAGGACATACCGTTTCATCTCCCGTGAACTTTCGCTTAAACTGATGCCAACTTCACCTATTGATTACGTTCCAAGGTTCTGCTCAGGTCTGAACCTTAAGGGTGAGGTACAGTCAAGAGGTGTGGAGATCCTTCGTCAGGCTTCTGAGAAAGAACTCACAAGCGGCCGTGGTCCTACTGGTGTAGCGGCAGCAGCTATCTATATCGCTTCCATTCTGTGTGGCGAGCGCAGGACGCAGCGTGAGGTTGCAGATGTTGCCGGAGTGACCGAGGTCACTATCCGTAACAGGTATAAGGAACTCGCAGAAGAATTGGATATCGAGATAATTCTCTGATATTGTTTAACGTGAACTGCAAAGGTGCTGGTGTGGCCTTTGCGGTTTTATTTTTTCTATATCGTCTTACTTATATAGGACCATTGTATCTCTATGCTCATGCTGGAACTTTTCAAGATGTTTTCCATTGGTTTCATCGTAGCACTTACTGGTGCTCTTGTGCCGGGACCTATGCTTTTCGTGACCATTGATGGCACCCTGAAAAAAGGCTGGAGGGCAGGGCCTGAGGTATTTCTTGGCCATGCGATAATTGAAACTGTGGTGCTCGTTCTGATTCTTTTCGGACTGACCGCTCTTATAGGTGAGCAGGAGATGGCATTTATCTCAGTGGCCGGTGGTCTGGCACTGGTGATTTTTGGCATAATGACCATCATGGGTGCACGAAAAACGTCGTATGATCCACAATCGCAAGATAAAGTGCCATCGAACTCACTGGTCGCCGGCATTGTCACATCCGCTTCAAATCCTTACTTCTGGATTTGGTGGCTGGCAGCGGGAAGTGCTCTTGTACTTGAAAGTTATAAAATTGGAATGTTGGCGGTTGTATTCTTCATCATTGGTCACTGGCTCGCAGACCTTGGCTGGTTCACTGCCGTGTCGCTTTCCTTTAGCAGGGGCAGAGGGATGTTCTCCCAAAGGACATACAAGCAAATTCTTGTATCATGCGGGATATTCCTGATATTGTTCGGTGGCTGGTTCGCCATTGGATGAGGTATTTTGATCGTTAGGAGATATAGCTTTGAAACATCCATGTATTTTGATCCCGAAGAATGAAGGTGAACCCGTTAGAAAGGTAATTCTGGAGCTTGACCTGCTTGATAAGGGTCTGAAAATAGTTTCGGTGGATGCCGATCTGTGCCTTCCGCTTTCCAGAATGCTCTCTTCTGAGGAGATGGCGCTTTTGCCAAAAGAAGCACGACAGGACGAGCGGGAGTTCGAGTCCCATGACAAGTTCCTGACGCTTGAGGATATTCTTGGTTTTACTCCTTCGTATGAGGTGGTGGGTGACATTGCACTCATCGAAGCTGATGAAGCCGATGCTGAGAAGATCGGAAAGGCTCTTCTGGAAATCCATCGCCACGTAAAGACCGTACTTGGTGTGATTTCAGCGGTTGAAGGCGAGTTCCGGACCCGCAGGTTCAAAGTGATAGCTGGGGATGGTCGTACCGATACTGTACACAAGGACCATGGCTGTAAATATCATGTTGATCTTTCACGCGCTTATTTTACTCCCCGGCTTTCTACTGAGCGCCAGCGCATTGTTTCACAGGTGGGTGAGAATGATGTGGTGGTGGATATGTTCGCAGGTGTCGGGCCTTATAGTATCCCTATTGCAAAAAAATGTAAGATGGTAATTGCTATGGATAAGAATCCAGATGCAATTCATTTCCTTAAAGAGAACGTAATGCTCAATTCTGTTGATAATGTCGAGGTCATTGAAGGCGATGCCAATGAGATCGTAAGAAATAACGAAGGCATAGGCGATCATGTGATCATGAACCTCCCTCACAGTGCGGATGCTTTTCTTGATGCCGCTATATTTGTAACCGCTTCAGGTGGTGTCATTCACTATTATGGTATGACCCACGAGGACGATCTCTATGATAGTTCTATCAAGCTTATTTCAAATGCTGCTGAGAAAGCGGGCCGTGATATAGAAGTTCTGGAATGCAGGACTGTGAGATCGTATGCCCCACATCAGTATAATGTATGTATCGAGGTCCGTGTTAGCTGATCTGGGCGAAATGGTTATATCATAAAATCCTTATTAGATGTAAGATTGAAGTGCCGTCGTGGCTTAGCGGTATAGCGGCTGATTCGTAATCAGCAGGCCGGGGGTTCAAATCCCCCCGACGGCTCCAAATCACGGGGTTAAAAGCCCCCTTCCTTCTTATTCTTGATAAAAAGAGAGTCAAATTTTCGTAAGGATTATTTGAAATAAAAAGATAATTCTTTACATTCTGGTTCCAGTAATCATATTCATACATCGTCGATAAAGTTCAAATATTCATTTTGGAATTCTATTTATTGCGTATGTACATTTTACTTGCATACGTTTCAATTCCGGATCCATTCTGGCAAGATGGTCCTCAAGGTCCAGTATGTCAGGATGTTTCGGGTGATATAGTCCTTCGATCCTTGGACGAACGGGTTCGATCGTTTCAACATCCATCCCCGCAATGTGTTTGCAGGCCTGGAGTATCAAGCCTCTGGAATTCGTTTCACCACCAAGCTGTATGAACATATCGATGAGTTTGTATTCTTCATCAGAAAGTCCGAAATATGGCCTTAGTTCGAGAGATTCTTCAAGGATCTCGCTGTGGATGAAAACCGGAGATCCGGTCTGCTCAAAGTATTCTCTTAAACGCGGAAATTTCTTAAAATATGGGATTCCGCCATGCAGTATCAGTAAGATCAGGTCGGCTTCTTTAACGTGGTTTAGCATTTGCTGAAAGGACCTTTCATCTCCGTCAACATCTTCAGATGTATAACTGAAAAGTTCAACATCAATACCTTCACTTTGAAGTGTCACAGCAGCTCTTGAGAGGGATGGGTTGCCGCCAGTTCCTGATCCAATGCTTACAATCTTCATGTTATCATTCACAGAATATATTTTAAAATCAGAGTTTTCAAACGATCGGAGACTTCCTTTTCAGAGGTTATCTTCATAAAAGCAGATCGTGAAAACGAAATAATTTATGCAGATTAGATATATCTACTAAGTGAATGTGGGAAATACATCAATTTTGCATATCATGGTATTTATGGAAGGGTATCAAAAGACGAATGCATTGATCTGCATTCGCTGGATACCCTTTCATTAATCTCAAAGGAAGTTGTGGCTTTTTGCTGTCTGTTTTAGTTGTTCAACAAAAAGGTCGAGAATAGCATCTTCTTTTCCAAGGACCCTTTCATCTACCCTTACATCATGACCTGCTGCTTCCAGTACGTTCTTCCATGATGATTCCTTGTCCCCATAGACGTCCTTCTTTGCATGATAGTTGGCTACAATGGTGAAAGGTGCAAGTGTGACCTTTTCGGCATTAATATGTGCAAGTCGGTTCTTGACCTGTTCAATACCCGGATAACCATTGTTTGCAGCAATGACTATGCGTCCCCCGGTGATCTCATCCAGAACCATCTGTAACTGACATAATGTTGGATTAGCGTTACCTTCTTCATTAGATGCCACAAGTACAACCGTGCCATCATTGAATATGGAGGCCAATGCATCTGCAACATTCCTGTAATCTTCTGCTTTCAGGAGAAGTGGGTTGCTGATAAGCACTCCGCCGATATCCAGCATCCCGTGTGGACCAACAAGCTTGTTAATGCCAGAAACTACCGGATAGATAGAATGCAAAGCATTACCTGGGGTGATATACAATGGTTGTACAACTATCTGTGAATAACCATCATCGATCAAACCTGCCAGTGCACCAAGAACACTGCTTTTTCTTTCACCCTGCTCTGCAAGAACTTTCCTTATGACATCTGAAGTGACCGCAAGCCTGAACTCTACATCTGGATAGGTTTCCTTCATTTTTGAGACATATTTGTTCACAAATTCATCACATTCTGGTGATGTTGTCCCTTCAATTACTGCAACAACTGCTCCCTTATCCTCTTTAGGAGCGCCATGTCCTGGATTAATCTCTGTCATTTTACCGATCTCCATATTTACTTTTCAAAAATTTAAATCCATATCAATAGATTATAATTTTCAACTATATGTCTGGAATACATACTATATGAAATTTTTTATTATGTTATGTATAATTATATAAATGAGACATCTATTCTTTTAAGATAACATGCGTATGCCGTTGAGCACTTCTTCAAGGATCATGAGGGCACCTGTTGTACCCATGTATGTTTTTTGGACCATGTCCAGATATTCACCAGCCGGAAGGGCTATCTCAATTCCATTCCTGCACATATTCTGGTTGCGCAATGATTCTACGGTATGACCATCTGCGATCGCAATATCTACCGGCTGATCTCCGGGGAAAATATCCCACTCATCAGTAAAACCGATGTCTTCCATAAAATCGCAAAGGGCCTTTTCATATTCAGGGTTCCCTCCTGGAAGTATCTTTACTGCCATGGGTGCCATTCCAAGGTAATAATAAAGCCATTTGGTCAGCGGGAGTGCCAGGGAACTGTCCGCTTGAATTGAAAATGTAGCACCTTTCGGGAGGCCTGTAAGTGAATTGTATCTTGCGATCTTCCTGTAAGCGGTCTTCCTGGCCTGGGATATGTCTTCCAGTGCTCTGGATGCATCAACATTCATTTTTTCAGCTATTGAATTTAGGAATGAGATGGTAGCATCAAATCCCACAGGTGCTCCATGAGGACACAATACATAGGGTATTCCGAATTCCTGTTCATACCATTTTGCAGCCTGAAGTCCGTATTCTGCACACAGGATAATGTTAAAAGATGCCCCGGATGAAGCTTTGATCTCATCGATAGTACAACCAGCGGGAATCACAGTAGCGACCTCAATTCCCATAAGTTCCAGAAGCCTTTTTATTTCTTTGATTGTCCCTTCCCAGTGCTTGTGTGAAACGGAAAGTCCTATGATATTCACTTTTTCTGATGAACTTCTGCCGGGATTTGAGACATATTTTTTCAATATCTCCAGCAATGTTTTTTCAAAACCTTCAGGTGCCGGGCGTGAGAAATCCACACTTTCGACGGCCACACATTGTTGTTCAAGTCCCGTTTCCTTGAATGTGTATTTGAGATTATCCCCGATCAAGGTTGCACCCGGTGAGTTGATCACCACCACGGGTCCCTTTTGTCTGGGTGCCACGTTTGGAAGGATGCTTAACAGCTTTTCCGATGAACCTGCCACATAATCATCCTCGTCAAGATAGGTGCAGGGGACACGTGGTTGTCCAAAATAGAACTCTTCTGCAAAAGAGAGCGGATCAAGTGACGATTCCCTTGGATATTGCTGGTTCGAGATATGTGCATGGTAGAATTTGCATCCTGTCGGACTGTTCAGTACTACGCAGCAATCTTCAATACTTTCCACTGCAAAAATGGAACCTGTCAAAGCATCTGGAATGAATGTCATCTTATCACCTCTCCGTCATTTTTCCATCCTTCTATCTCAGGGAGTCTCAACAAACGGCTCCATCTTTGTGCCATGAAAATATCATTCCTGAAACCCACTTCCGGACAGAAGGGGATCGAGTCATAGTGTACGCCATCCGAGGCGAACATTGGAGGATAGTTTGAAAGAACAAGATGTGGTCTATGTTCCAATATGTCCCTGTCTCTTTGTTGTGCAGTATAATTATCTTCCACATGGACCTTTCCTGCATATTTGCTGGAAAAACCTTCCTCTGCCGATGAATGAAGGAGTCCTATCTTTAGAACATCCATTCCAAGATCGAAGATAACGTCAAGTAACCAGTCAATGGTCCGACTGTATGTATTTATCAGTACTTTTTTACCCTGAAGGAGAGGACGCAAGCACGCCATTTCAGCATCGTATATCTGCTTCTCTTTTTCAATGATCAACTGTGCATCATTTTCCCTTCCACTCAGTTGGGAAAGTTCTTCCAGCCATTTTGATGTCTCATTAAATCCTATCGGGAAGTTCATATCTGCAAAAGAGGCATTAAAGCGGTCCTCAAGATGATCCCTTACAAGCTGGCTTGAATCATCTTTCTTTGCAAGTATATTTATCGCACCTTTCTTGAACTGACGTATCGAATCAATGGTCGTACTGTTGAGGAACCGGCAGTTCACCTTCCATCCTATTTCACCAAGGAGGGATTCGATTGTCTGGAAATTAACTTCAACATTGTCGGATAGGTTCTTCTCTGCCACTATATTGACCAATCCCTTTTCAGGAGATACATCATTATCTATTAGTTCCGAGATCATTTTCCAGCCTTCTACAAGCCCCTGTGCAAAATCACCTGCAAGGTTTCCGTCCACAGGTACAGGTATTATCTTTGTTCCGGGGTATTCCTCATGTACTATTGATACGGCTGTCTCAAGATCATCTCCAATAAGACCTGCAAGACAGGTCGTTACTAGAAATACAATTTCCCAGCCCTGGGAGGCGGCTTCTTCAAGTTTACTCCTGAGCTCGTCCAGTCCACCAAAGATGAATTCGGTCTCACCCATATCAGTTGATGTAATCTCACCTTTGCAAAGAAGATTAGTTCCATGCCGTGATCTTGCTGCGAGCACATTGGATGAAAGGAAGTGGGTTACGATATGACCACAACTTCGGGGACCGTGAATTATTGTCAATGAACCGTTCACCTGTGAAGTTGCTGTCACTGCGCCGGCAAAAGCACAGCCATGCAGGGGTTCTTTGTTTCGGACACTTTTAGAATACAGGTTCTTTCGGATCGAAGGAATATCTTTCCCATTTGTTCTTGCTTTAGGTACATGAGCAGATCCGGTATGGTCAGCTTTAATGACGGGTAGATTCCTTCCAAGCACAAGTGTTTCCATCTCACTGTTTTCCAGAGGTTTAGAGGGGTACAGCTTGTTAGAACCTGTGACTAGCTTTGATATATATTCGGAAAGGTTTCGGAAAACGGTTGCAACACTAGAATCCGGGAATGCTTCCAATGTGGTCTTTCCCTGTTTTTCTGCCTCTGCAAAAAGTTCGCTTCTTGGTATTGATGCTACTACCGGTAACTCGACTGCTCTGGCAAATGCATCAACCCGTTCATCTTCGTGTTCCAATCCTCTGCCATTGTGGATTATTCCTGCCACCCTGGGTGAGCTTCCATCAAAATTGAGTATTCCACGCAGGATATTGTTGGCAGCATACAAAGCCATATATTCCCCGGAAGTGACAAGGAAAACAGCATCCGCGTATTCTTTTCTCAGGGGTACTGCAAAACCTCCGCATACAACATCACCCAGGACATCGTATAGTGACAGATCGAACGGTATTTCATGTATGCCAAGCCGGTCCAGTAATTCGAACATGCTGAGGATGCCTCTACCTGCACACCCAACTCCGGGTTCAGGACCGCCTGCTTCAACACAGGAAACCCCCTTGTAGCCTTCGAAAAGGATATCGCCCAGGATCCTGTCTTCAGGGAGGGTGTCGCGTATATATTCCATCACGGTGGTTATGCTGTTCCCGTTAGTAAGGAGGCGGGTGGAGTCGTGTTTTGGATCACAGCCTATCTGGAGTACTTTTTTTCCGGATTCTGCCAGGACTGCTGAAAGATTTGCTGAAACGGTGGACTTTCCAATTCCACCTTTTCCATAAAGTGCTATCTGTATCATGTTTTCCCTTTATGTGTTCGTTTTATGTCTGGTCTTTTAATCAGATTGGCAATTCAAAGTTGTACAGTTTGCAAGATCATCCTTATTCTCTGATCCTGTGGTGAGCATGATCCCTATTTTCGTCCTGCTGTTCTGTTCCCGGGAGATTCCTGAGGAAATGGACAAGATCCCCTATGGAGTCGAACCGATTCGTATCATCTTCGATTCTGCAATCCCAGAATGCAATATCGCTATCTATCCCAACTTCAATATGCAGATTTGCCTTTTCCGGGTTCATGGTACCGATCATTACAAAACGCGATGGGTGTGAAAAGGAAACACCTTCCCTTTCTACGAAATTGATGCCCATTGCAGCAGCATCAAGAAGCAGGTCTACAAGGTGGTCATCAAGGAGGTTGATCTCATCAACGTAAAGTATATTTCCATTTGCACGTGCAAGAACCCCTGGCTCAAAACGTTTTTTCCCACTGGTTAGTGCATGTTCTATGTCAAGGGTTCCGGCAACTCTGTCCTCTGTAGCACTAAGGGGCAGTTCTACGACTCTCATCGGACGTGATTCAAAAACGATATCCTCCCCTCTCTCAACACGTTGCCTGCAATCCATGCAGAGGTGTTCATGATCTGATGATGCACAGCCATAGACACATCCATTAACCGCCTCTCTTTCCGGCAGGAGGTCTGCGAGAGCCCTGGCCGCAGTTGATTTTGCAGTTCCTTTCTCCCCGCGTATAAGTACGCCGCCAATGGAGGGATTGATCACGTTCATCAGGAGGGCTTCTTTCATAGCTTCCTGGCCCACGATCGCACTGAACGGGTAAACAGGGTTTTCTTTGTTCATTGTCTGTCACCATGTATGTTCGGGCATTTTCCATTCTTGACTATCCAGGCCGTAATAGAGATCCAGTTATCAATAATGGATTCACGTTCGCTCAGGAGCAGGTCAACCGGAACATCTTCCTGTGCTCCCAAAAGATGTGGAAGCTCACGCATCATTGCAAGGGCAGCATTCCTGCCGGCAGTTTCCGGGATAAGTCCCCATGTGATCTCATCAATGATGTGGAGCACGGATGAAACATATCCTACAAGGGCTGGATTGCAGGAAATTTCCCGAAGACCCTTTACAAAGCGTGATTTCTTGTTGTCTCCATCCATTGCGGATGCAACTTTCCAGTAATTGCTCTCATCCACTCCGAAACGATCAAGTCTTACCAGCATGTCCCGCTGTGTCAGGGGAGTTAGTTCTGACTGGCGAGCTACTGCTTCCTGAACCCCTTCCAGAACGCACCTGCCGATCATTTCTCCGAGCTTAGAATGCTTTCCTGCATCTGTTAGTGTCATGGAACTTGTGCTATCCACGACCACGGCTATCATATCTGTTCCCGAACCCGTGGCAACACCATTGGAATAAAGGCTAGATGCCATCAGTTGTTGCAGTGCTGCGGTCTTAGCTTCGGTGGCTGTCATCAATACCCTTGTCAGGGCATAAGGCGGCATGTTGGCACCTATCAGAAGCATGACATTAATGGTGCCACCCACAGGCTCATATCTCTCATCTTCCTGATAGTAGGACGCGGGATCACCGGCTCGGCCACCATTGACTTCGATTCCTCCGGTAACGACTGCAGTGACTTCCAGACTCCTGAACGAACGGGTCTTTATGACTGCATTTCTCATGTTCGCTGCGGTCAACAGGCCAGATGTCCTGGAATGGTCCAGCCCAAGCCTTGATGCTGCAATCTTGAGATATTCGGGTACGCTTCCGCCTTCCAGTTCATGGGAAGTGCGGCCTTTGGTTGGGACCTTATGATTAAATATGCTTTCTAGGTCTTCCTGGCAACCCCCGTTTATCCAGGATGTGGTCAATGTACGTCTCTTTCCCGGGAAAGTAACTACAATGGAAGTATCCTGGAGGTATACCCGTTCCCCGTTAGAAGTTTCAAAAAGGATCTTTCGTTCATTTTCAGTGTTCGGGTTGATGTCGATTGTTCCAGTTCTTGACGATTCTGTTTTTATGTCTGTTTTATCGGCCATGAAGATCGCATCCACTCAGATCAAAATATTATCTTGATTTTCTCTCTCTGGATGCTATCGAAAATGTTGACTATTGTATATAACATGTATCTCATAGGCTAACAATTATATTGGTTAATAATAATATAAAAAGTAGTTCGCCTCAGTACTTATAGGTTTCATCATCACAGGCGATAAAATATCAGCATTTCATGTAATGCAATGTCCTTTTGAAAATCTTAGCTTTTTTCAATCAGCACAAGGCATGTCAATGATCTTCTTCCCCAATAGATTTTCATTAATTTGTTACGCTAATTTTGTGGACGAAAATATTTTTATTAACATTTGTACTAATTAGTAAGTATCAAATCAAATGATTCTAATAAGGCAGATTATAGTTAAAACCCCAAATTATTAGACTAATTGGTTATATAGACTGTTCCATGGTTAGACCTGAGGGGATCTTTATTGAACGGCATATGACCGTTGAAGAGTTAGACAAGCAGATAAAATTAGAGAAGAATGCAACACTCCTGAAAAGACTATATTTCATCAAATATCGTTATGGGGAATTGAGGGTAGTCCATCTATATTTAGTTGATATTATGTAATGTGAATCATATACATATATATCATGGGAAAACGGGGACCAAAACCAAAATTTAATGATGTTGCTTGTCCTAATGAAGACTGTGAATACTATGGCCTTACTGGAAAAGGTAATGTTGTAGGTAATGGAACTTATCAGATCAAAGGTAAACGTATTA
>NZ_JAGSOI010000033.1 GCF_023684405.1 Methanococcoides seepicolus
GATTGATACTTTTTACAAACCAAGGAGATGACAATCCGAGTGCAATTTGAATGAGTTCTTTATCTTCCATAGAATTGAATTGGAAGACACAAATATTAAATTACCCACTCAATGTTGATGAGATCCAAAATTGTTAATTTTGGCTATATGGCTACATCAATATCCAAAATTGCACGATATTAGTTTCAAAGATTATATACCTTTCCTATATGGGTTACTTTATATGGAATAACTTTACTACTTATTTTAAATTATTTTAATTGACAATTATTTAATTTACATTCATATTACTTTATTAAAATGTGCGGAGACTAAATTACTCGAAATGGGAGATTTTGTATGAAAATTAAAGAGTGTAGATTATTTGGTATAGCAATTCTTTTGTTGTTAATGATTGGTACATGCACATGTGCAGCTTCAGAAGGGGAAGTGGATATAAGACTGATTGGAAATTATTCACAGGGTAGTGGAGAAATAGATGCTTTTAATGGATATGCATATATTAGTGACTATAACCATCTCTATATCGTAGATGTTAGTGATTCAAGTGATCCGAATCTGACGTCATCGTCTTCATACAATGCATACTCAACTGCTGTTTTATCAGATGATTACATTTACATGGCAGATCCGTTAGTAGATGGTCTTAGGGTTCTCGACATTAGTAACAAATCTAACCCAAATACTACAAGTACATTGGGTGGATACACCTATAGTTACCCGAACTCTAAAATTAACATTGAAGCACAAGACACAAGCGTATTTTTACGTGATCGATTTGGTATAAATGTAATTAATGTAAGTGATCCAACTCATCCTTCAGCTGTTTATACCATAGGAACCAGCAGTCACTAGCGAGAAGAGTTCCGGGTTGTAGGTGATTACATGTTCAACCTTGGCTATTACTCCGATAGATCTTGTCTTGAAATGTATCAGTTACCAGACAATAGTGTAAATCGATATTATCTAAATGCGACGCATAGCCTTGCTGTAAGTCGCAGTCCAAATAATTCTGAACTTTATCCTGACTACGTATATGTAGCAGACGGCAACAATGGGCTTTTAATCTTAAATGCAAGCACTTCATGGGAATATCCTTTTGTAAACTACGTAAGTAAATATTCGACTACAGGAGAGGCAATTCTTGTTGATATCAATAGCGATTCAGTTGAAGATGAGCACAAGTATGCTTATGTTGTGGAAGATTTTGGAAATGGCACTTGTGCCCTTGATGTAATAGATATAAGTGATCCAACATCACCATATTTAGCGGGACAAGAATTGATTGAGGGTTCTGTACAGGATATAGATATAACAGGAAATTATCTATATTTAACAGGTTACCTTTCAGGTCCTGATACCCTTGTTTTTAAAGTAGCTGACCACGATACAAATGGACCTATCGTCGAAATAACTTCACATATATATGGCCAAGTGGAGCTAAATAATTCTGTAACTATTTCCGGAACAGCAAATGACGATGTAGGGATTTCAACTATTCATGTAAATGGTGTTCTTGCAAACGGTACGACAAACTGGAGTGCAAATGTAACTTTACTCGAAGGAGAGAACATCATCAGTGTTGTTGCAAAAGATCTTGAAGGTAACAAAAACAAAAAAGACATCAAGATTGTTTATTTCATAAACGATAAGTGTCATCCTTTATTCTTGTCAGAACCACAGATTGAGATTGGTGGAACCTACTATATATGGTTTAAAGCAATCCCATATTCCACAATATCAATGGCATCTGACCACTTGACCTATTCACAACCGGATAAGAATGGTTTCTTCTATATTTCTGTGGATACTGCAGCAGAAGAATTTACAGAGGGGATGCACGAAATTTCGGCTTCAAATGTAGTCCTGTCAATTGGAGATGACATGTATGACATCAATTCTTCGATGTTCAACTTCCCACTCGAAGTTCTTCAACGTGACCATTCAACTTCATGGTATTCAAGTAAAAAAAGTGGTGGAGGAGCCGGGTTCTATGTATATGGAGACCATGAAATAAATAGGGACTTTAAATTAACTGCCGGAACATTGGACACCAATTTGATTATGAATAGAATACAGGATTCAACTTTGACTGCTGGTGCAAGCGTGGGTTTTGAAGCACAGGCTGGAGTAGTGGAAGTTTCAGCATTGAATACTGATGCACATGTAGGCCACAAAACAATTACCGGATCACAGGTTCATGTGGATTACGAACAGGGATCTGATACTGAAAAACTGGAAAGTGTACTGTACATGTTAACAAGTGTAGTAGATAGTAAAAATCCAATGGCTTATAAGGCAATAGATGCTATCGCAAACCAAATCGAAACCGATTTGTCAACAGATTATTATGAATCAGGAGTAGCAACGCTCGCAGGAGTTGGGGTTGACATTGTTAAATTTGATTCGTCACTCGGGGGAGGAAGTTCTAATGAAGCCTCAGCAACCTTAGCAAGCCTTGGTCTTGGTTTTAGCTATGACAATGCAAAATCTGTAAAAAGCAGAGTTTATCCTGAAAATGAATATCAAGAACTTCTCATCCAATACATTGAAAGTGATAAAGGAGGACTATCCGAGTCATTTTTGGGCAACGAAATTCTCCGCAGTGGATGGGACAAGGAACTCGATGAAACAGTGATATTCGGATATGATGAGAACGAAAAATTGTATGGAAAAGCAATAATTAAGGACAATGTCTATTCTGACGAGGATATTACTCGACAGATTATTTGTGATTATGGTGAAATAACAGATTCGGATGTTGTAAATCCTTTCGAAAATGAGAACTGTAATCCGGCAGATTCGTTCCTTAGTTTTTTCAAAAATACTAATAATTTCGCGTCTGGAAATGTTATTATTCAGGAAACAAAGGCTAATGACTATGGTTGTGACTTCCCAATCAGCGCAAAGGTTGGACCGGTGAAATTAACATTGCATAATGGAGTGGTGTTAGGAACTGCCAATAGCTATCCGACTGAAAAACAAATTATTTACAACAAAATGCCATATGTTGTGGAGGAATATTCATATGATACCCATGTTAATGATTCCGCACATGATTTAATTAACATCTTTGAAAAACTTCTTAAACCTGTAGGAACAGCTTTAGAATCTGCAGTCGATGTTCTAGCGGTAGAGATCAGCTCTGCTTCAAATGTTGTATTTTCAGGTGGTAGTCTTTTCGTTCCCCAATCCCAGAACCAAAATATATCTGTGACAACATTTGGAACAGAAGAACCAGCACCTGTAACAATGCAAATGTTCGAGACTATGGGAGTATCGTCAAGTTTTGTGACAAGTATGAGTGGAGGGGGATTTGTGATTGGAAATATCACAGATTTACAACCATATAATCTCACATTCGAGCAGGAAGCGGAACTAACTCTATACTACAACGATTTAGATGTTGTTGATGAAGCAAACATTTCTATCTACAAATGGAATGATTCGCTAAATGCATGGATTCCTGAAGATTCAAATATAAATGAAAGTGCTAACAAAATCGACACAAATATATCAAGTTTTGGAAGTTATGCTGTTGGATATGATCAAACGTCACCTGTATTGCAATGGAATTCATCAGACCTACATTTGGACAAGATATATGCAGAAGCAATTGTAACAGACGTGGGATCAGGAGTAAACTCATCTACTGTTTCCATTTATCTGGATGAAGTCAGACAAAACTTCACCTATGATGTTTTCTCGGGAATGTTGAATTCAACTATGGAAACATCAGTTGGAAATCATACAATTAAGATATATGCAGAGGACACTTCTGGCAATTTCGAAACTGTCGAACTAGACGTTTCAGTAATTGAACCAATAGAAATTACCAATCTGGACATAAACTCCCAAGACAATGACTCACTGAGCTTTGAATGGGAATTTGAAAATGGAACATACTCCCTAGATCATTTCACTATCTATCAAAACAAAGAAATATTAAAGAACACAACACAAAATAGATTTAATGCAACAGGAACCACAGGCTTCACTTACGAAGTATATCCAATTGATACTCAGGGCAACTTTGGAATGGGCGCCGTTGTGGTTTATCAGAATAGCCAATCGGTACCGTTGTTTTTCTATGAAGGAAATAATACATTCTACCCAACAGTTGGAACTCCCATAACGTTCAATGCATCTGACAGCTATGTTAATCAAGGTACTATCAAAGCTAATATCTTAAACTATACCTGGATATTCAACGACGATAGTGCCAATGCAACATCTGGAATGACAATAGATCATGTTTTTGAAAGCGAAGGATTAAACAAGATCATGCTTGTCATTGAGGACGAACAGCAGAACAATGCATCTCTGATCAAAGTTATCGATGTTGCAAATAGTACGGACAGCTCTGCAGAACGATTAATAAATGGAGGGTTTGAAACCGGAAACACGTCTGGTTGGGTCATAGATACGGAAGGAAGTGGTGCCTATTATCACCATGAATACGAAGTTTCAGAGGAACACAATTATTCAGGTACACATGGATGTGAACTGGACGTCAGTACATTTTTCCATGCACATTCCCATATTTCACTGACACAGAATGTTGATTTGACAGATATAAGCAATGCAACTTTCTTCCATAGAAGAACATATGCGAATGATGGGGGTTATGGATATTGTCAATTAGAATTCTATGTAGGCGATAATATGACAATAATTCCATTTTCAGACACATGGGAACAAGAATCAATCGATGTATCCAATTATTCTGGAAATCACAATATAACAATAAAACTTTTTGCGATATGTCCATTGCAGCAATCTATCCATGATGCAAAAGTTGAGATTGATGATATTTCGCTAATTCGTGCACCAGATGATTGGAACCCCTGGAACGATCCGGATTCTGATAGTGGTGCACTAATTACGACACCTGAACTGCAGGAAGCTATCAACTGCTGGCTGAATGATCTACCGGCACCCATTACCGGTGAATTTGTTACAACCTCTAGATATCAGATGCTGGCCTACTACTGGACCAATGAGCTGGAATGCCCTTTTGGAGCAGGCGCATAATCTGGCAAACTATTCCGAATAAATGTCCGGTTGATCCGGGTGTTTCTTCATCTTCATCTTTTCTTTTTGAAAAGCATTATAGTAGAAAAATAAAATACATTTCGTTTTTTGTACTGTATAATCTATATAATGAAGCCTTTGGACAATAACAAAAACGGTCAAACTTGGGATAGAACACGGTTTTGGTTATGAGGTCACGGGGGCACCTCTTCAGAATGATGGCCTAGTTTACTCAAAAATAAATGATATACATACCTGGTTTGACACTACTGCGACTACTCTTGAAGCGGGAAATCGTAAAACCATCATCTATAATGTTACTGTACCAGCTGAAACAAGTGGTGGAATCTATAATATTAATGGATTTATTTCAGCATGTGAGGTAAATACTATTGAAATTGGAGGAGATTCTGAAGTTTACGTGCATGATGACTGGAATCCATGGAATGATTGGGATTCTGAAGGGACACCCAATGGAAGGTACATAACTTTAAGTGAAGTTATAGAAGCAAATAATTGCTTCTTTAATGGAACTCCAGCTCCACACACAGATGCTCAAATAACTATTAGCATGTTCATTGACCTTTACAACGCGTATAGTAACGGTGAACCGATGTGATGTGCTTATTGCTTGCCCTTATGACAGGCAATTACTTTCTTTTAGATCTCTTCAACATCGTGTGGGTAACTAAATTTATTTACATCTGCCTTTCAAGCATCATGGAATTCAAAGAACTAATGCGAATCACAATCGAATGAGCAAAAATACCACATCACAATTAAAGGATTGTACAGGGAGATTATCTATAATTGCGAATATTTGCTTGCAGGACATAAAAATTACCCACTCAATGTTAATGAGAACCTTTCTTTTTTAATCCGAGAATCACAATTTCACATATCCGAATTCGACATAAGCGGATTGCTATTCATGACAGTTGTTCAGTGCAACTGTGCCAACAAATCCCTTCCAAATTCAGACTTCACCAAAGCTTCAATTAACTTAGGTGTCACTTTCTCATGAACTTGCATATGATTCTGTACTTATAAAAAATGGTTGCAAACTTAATAATGAGGAATTCTACAAAGCTATTCATAGTATTTGAAATTACAAACATATATTAAATAGAACATAGATATTAGTTTTAAACAGATCATAGATGATTTCAAATCAACAACAGATATTCTAAAAAAACAACCGGTGGCTGATATGAACACTGCAATATTTAAAAATGTATTAACAATCGCAATTGTATTGATATGTATAGTAACCATGTCATCTAATGTACTGGCTACAGACTGGACAAAATTCCATGTCGACCCATACAATACAGGAGTGACCCCTGACAAAGCACCTGTCGATAAAGATCTACTGATCTCATGGGATGTCTTAACCACATCTTCAGGAATGGGAGGCATTGATGCCGAACCTATAATAGCAGGAGATACAATCTACGCTGTAAGTGATCAGGGAACTGTATGGGCAATTGACAAGAACGATGGAACGGTTTTATGGACAAATACAACAAACCATGGAGCCAATACTTTTTCACTTGGCGCCCCATGTTATGGAAATGGAAAACTGTTTGTTCCAACAAATAATGGAATGATATATGCATTTGATGCAGAGACAGGAATAGAGCTCTGGAATGATTCTGTCATTAGCAACAATCCACCATTCAATCAGATGAATACGCCTGTGACCTATGAGGATGGAAGGATATACTTCGGAGAATGGCTTTCTTTTGGAGGAGCAAGTCGGTATTTTTGCTATGACGAAGATGGTACACCTATATGGAACCGGGAATCTACCAGTGGTGGTGGATATTACCGTGCCGGATGTGTAATTTTAGGAGATTATCTTATTTTTGCCGATGATAAAGCGTACTTATCATCAATATATAAATCAAATGGAACAACTGTTGATGAAGTTGACGTATCTGCCGAATTCGACGTCGATGCACTGATGATAAGATCAGCAGTAACATATGATGATAATTCAAAAAGGATATATGCAGCTACAGAAGGAGGTTATTGTGTCGCCCTGGGAATGAACGAAGATGGAACATTCAACAGGTCAAACAAACTCATTAGTGCAAAGGTGGATAATAAGTTCACTACCACCCCTGCAATATACAACGGAAGATTATACGTTGGTACAGGAAATAGTTATTCAGATGGAACTTTTTACTGTCTTGACGCATCCAACCTGACTGAGATCTGGTCCTTCTACATACCTGAAGGAGGGGTTCAGGGATCAGCAGCTATCTCAACCTATGATGATGATGGAGACGGTGAAGTCTATGTGTACTTTACGGTGAATGATTTTGACTGTAAACTATATTGTCTTAAAGACTGGCCAGGAAATATGGAAATGGTTTCTGAAGAATGGTATTTCCAGCCAGAAGAAGAGAAACTACAATACTCACTTCCGGGTCCGATAATCTCAGAAGGATCAATATACTTTGCAAATGATGCAGGATACCTTTTTGGAATATCTGAAAAAGAAGTTATGACTATGGAAGATGAATGGCATCAATACCAGAAAAATGCACAACATATAGGGTTTACAAATTCTGATGCACCGGACACTAACACAATATTGTGGACAAGTGAATCCGTTGGAGCTATCAGTGGTTCTTCACCAGTGATCGCAGAAGAGAAGGTCTATGTCAATTGTGGAGATTCTGTAAAGATGCTTGATATGTACACTGGTGCATATTTGGGAGATGCGAATGTATCTGGAAGTGATGGCAGTGATTCTTGGACCTCAGTTTCCTATCACGATGGAAGGGTTTGGTGTGGACATCCAAATAGTGTGAATGGTGGAACTCTCATAGCTGATGGAAAGTACTATCATGGTGACTACGGAGCAAACACTTACTATTGTTACAATGAAAGTAATGACACTGAACTCTGGAATTTCAAAGTAACTGGTTATGCTCAGGCAACTCCTGCATATAGCGATAATAAAGTCTACTTCACAGGATGTATCTATCGGGACAGCGGGTATGTTTATTGTGTTGATGCAGACACTGGCTCAGAGATATGGAACAGAACATTTGATAGTGAGACCGACGGTACTCCAACTATCTATGGCGATACATTGTACGTTACAACCTATAATTGGGAAGCTAATACGTACGGAGACCTTATTGCAATGGATAAGAACACAGGTGAGGTACTTTGGTCACAGCTTATTCAAAGGACCGATTCAGCACCAGCGATCGCTTATGGTAATGTCTATGTATCCGGTGGTTGTTATGCATTTTCAGCACTTCAAACACATTGCTTTAATGCTACTACGGGAGAACTTGTGTGGAGTACCGATGAGATCGGAACAGGTCTGGGCGACTGGAGAGTTTCTCCAGTAGTTGCTGACGGAAAGGTCTTCGTTGGAAAAGCTGATGGTTCCTTCTCTTACGCAGGCCTTTATGCTCTGGATGCTTTCACCGGAGAGAAGGTCTGGGCATATGGACGAGGAGGGGGAAGTCCTGCTGTGTCAGATGGTATTGTATTTACGGTAGGCTCGTCTGGAAAAGTCACTGCTTATGCTGAAACAGCACCGGACCTCGAAACTTCAGCCATTGTACAATCACATGTATCTTCCGGACAATCAAATGATATAACTGTGCAGATCGCAAACAATGGTAACGTGGATGCAGGTTCTTTTGAAGTCACCATGCTAGTCGATGGTGTCACATTGGATAAAAAAACAGTACCATCCATTTCAACAGCTTCAACCACAGAAGTCACTTTTGAATGGACACCTGAAGCTGAGGGAGAGTATGAGCTTCAGGTAGCTCTGGACACACCGAATAGCATCGATGAAAGGGATGAAGCCAATAATTACTTCATCTCAACTGCTACGACTGCTATCGAAGACTGGAACCCGTGGAATGATCCTGATTCTGAAGGATTACCTGATGGGACATACATCACTCTATCAGAGGTAATTGATGCATACAACTGTTTCAGAAACGGAACACCTGCACCGGAGACTGGAGGTTCTGTAGATCTTTCAAAAGTGATAGACATGTATAACGCATTCAGATATACAACACCTATGTGATAGCAAAAGCAAAATTTGGAAATAAGGTATGGTTACACAATCATCCTTATTTCTCATTTTTAAAATTTGTAAGAGAATCTTAGCAGGAAATTTTGTGTCGATCCCTTTTTTAAGCTATATTAGATGGCATGCCAAATTTGATTGAAAAGTTACTAACATACCGTTATTTCAAAAGATAACACATATTATTCAAAGAGGAATCTTTTTATAGAGATGTGCCGATTGATTGTAAACTCGAAGAATAATAGAGGGAAAATGATGTTCAAAGGTTTTTACGTTTTATTTTTGATCCTTGTATTGATATCTGCTTCAAATGCAAGCGCTATAGAATCCGGCATTACAGAATATCCGCTTACTATAGTGGATAATATGAACAACACTATCACAATAGAAAGTAAGCCTGAAAGGATATTGTCCACTATGCCAAGCAACACAGAGATCCTTTTTGCTGTAGGGGTCGGAGAATATGTTGTTGGAGGAACTATCCATGATGAATACCCACCTGAAGCTGTAGAGATCCCGAAGGTGGGAGGATATACCAATCTTGACTTTGAGGCGATCGTTAACCTTGAACCTGATGTTGTGTTTGCTTCTGAAGCAAACGGTGAAGATGCCATCAATATGCTAAAGGACCTGGGATTCACTGTAATTATAATAGAACCCAATACCATCGATGACATCATGAACAACATCGAACTGATAGGAGAAGTGACCGGAAATAAAGAGACAGCACTATCGGTCACAGAGGACATGAGAGCACAGATGGACGCTATCACAAGCAAAACAGAAGATATCCCTGCTGAGGATCGCCCTCGTGTACTTTATCTGATCTGGCATGATCCAATGTACTCTGCCGGACTTAATTCATATCCAGATGACCTCATCACAATGTCAGGAGGAAACAATATCCAGAAAGCTGAAGGATGGCCGGTTATCAATCTTGAAAATGTCATCGCCAGCAACCCACAGATCATAATCTGTTCCGGAATGGGCGGAGGATCGTACGTAATAATGGAATCGATCAAGAACAACGATGCTCTGGCCCAGACAGATGCCATAAAGAACAACAAGGTGTATCCGATCGACCAACCCGGCATCATTGAGATCCCTGGCCCGAGGATCGTGGAAGGACTTAAAGAATTGCATGGATACATCGAACCTGAGATCGAGGTCAATGAAGAACAGACCGAAGAGGAAGAATCTGTGATCAAAGCCAATGAAGAACAGTTAGAAGACGAAAGTCCACTGAACAACGTACCCGGAGACAGCGAGTCTGGGATCCAAGCCAATGCAGAGCAGACTGAACAGGAAGCGCCAGTGAACAGCACGCCCGGATTTAGTGTCATGGTCGCATCATGTATGTTGGTGGCAGGCTACCTTAGAGCAAAACGTTCCTGAATATAAATACGAAAGAGGAAAAGGGTAAGATGGCAAGAGATGGAAGAGCTGTAATGATCCTACTTTCAGTATTGCTGGTAGCCATGATAGCCAGCAATACTGCAATAGGCAGTAGCGATATTTCCCCTGTCGACACCGTCAAGATAATGGTTACTGCCATTACTGAAAAATTAATGCTCGGAGATATCCTGCATATCGAGAAGGTATGGAGCGATAGCCAAGACACCATTATAATGAACATCCGACTTCCAAGGGTCCTCCTTGGAGCATTAGTAGGTGCAGCGCTGGCAACTGCCGGCTGTGCCATGCAGGGATTGCTTAAAAATCCCATGGCTGACCCATATATAATAGGGATGTCTTCCGGTGCCGGCCTTGGTGCAGCTCTTGCTTTTGCACTGATGTTACCCCTTCAGCTTCTTGCTTTTGTGACAGCGGCAGGATCCATATTCATAGTATACAATATTTCGAGGATCGGAGAAAGAGTACCTACGGAAACACTGTTACTTGCAGGAATTGCTGTTGGTTTCTTTCTTTCAGCGATTACATCGTTCATCATTTTTCTTTCCCAGTCACCTCACCAGATAATATACTGGCTGATGGGAGGACTATGGACCGCTAGCTGGGATAAAGTGAAAATCACTTTTTTGATGATACTTGTAGGTATTTTCATGCTCTACAGGCAATCATGGAACCTGAATGTCATGCTCCTTGGTGAGGAACAGGCACAATGTATGGGAGTGGATATTGAAAAAGTAAAACGGAGCGTACTTATATTCTCATCACTTGTTACCGCAGCCGCAGTATCTGTTAGTGGGATCATCGGTTTTGTAGGGCTTATCATACCACATATTATGAGGATCATCGTAGGACCTGATCATAGGATACTCCTGCCAACATCAACCCTCATGGGAGCGATATTCCTCGTATTTTCAGACACTATTGCAAGAACGATACTCGAATCTACAGACCTGCCTGTAGGAGTTGTGACCGCCTTTTTTGGAGCTCCTTTCTTCATATACCTGTTAAGGAAGAGGAGGAAGAGTATCTATGCTTGAGATCAAAGATCTTAATGTTAGCTATGGCAGCCGAAAGATACTGGAAGACATTAATATCTCTACTGAAAAAGGCGAATTTCTGGGTATCCTTGGTCCAAACGGATCAGGCAAGACAACATTAGTTAAAGCCATCACCAAAGTTCTCAAACCCGAATCCGGAGATATAACCTTTAACGGAAGATCCATAAAACATATGAGTGGCACTGAAATTGCCAGACATATAGCGGTGGTCTCGCAAGTGATCTCCATCAATTTCGAGTTCGCTGTAAAGGATATCGTTATGATGGGGCGTACCCCTTACATAAAAAGTAATGAATCTCCAGAGGATTTTGACATCGTTGAAGATTCCATGGAGAAAACTAAAACAGACTTCCTGAAGGACAGACTGGTCACACAGCTCAGTGGCGGTGAACTGCAACGTGTCATCATAGCAAGAGCCCTTGCACAGCAAACGGATATCCTGCTTCTCGATGAACCTACATCACATCTTGATATCACGAACCAGATCGATATACTGAACCTTGTTAAAGATGAATCAAGAAAGGGGAAGCTTGTGGTTGCAGTGGTCCATGACCTGAATCTTGCAGCATATTACTGTGATAAGATAGCCCTTATAAGGGATGGGAAGCTGATCTCGCTGGGCACACCAGCAGAAGTACTTACCCCGGAAACTATTGGAAAAGTATACAATCTACCTGTAGAGGTTGTCACCAATGAGATCACAAATTCTTTGTATGTGATACCAAAACTTGAGCCTTTAGCACACCCTTAAGCTTTCTTTTCTAAACAAATACGAAAGGAATAAACATCCCTTTCCAAATATTTGATAGGGATCGAAAATCACTTCCCAACAGATAAACTGGATCCCTTTTGTTGTTAGTTCTTTCAGTCCCTCTTTGCCATATAAACAGACATCAACAACCCACTGACCGCTACTATCATTTCAAAACCCGGACTCTTTGGATAAGACTCCTGGTTTTCAACATCCTGAGGTTCAGCATTATCTACAGACTGTTCCTCCGAATTATTGTCAGCAATCACATCTCCTACAACAATTTCAGTTTCATTTCCCTCAACAATTACCCCTGGTTCCTGCTCCACAGCAGGTACTGGTGGCTCCGTTGAAGAAAAGCTATCAGAGGATGTTTTGTCTGTGACATCAGCACTTCCAGTAGATGAAGAAGACGAATAAACAACCGTAAGCTGGGAGTCACCAACAGCAGGGTATCCAGCAGAGTTGCCGCTATCCAGATATTTACCCGTAAGGTCATATACACCAGCAGTACTATCTGCATCAACAGTGAGATCATATTCTACAGTATAATCGCCTGCAGGCAGATTTCCGTCAAAGAAACTGCGCATAAAGTTATGAACACCATCACTTTCCTCATGGGTATTCAGTCCTTCATTGAGTACTGTATTAGTTACTGTCCAGCCAGCCATCCATTGAACTGTAGTTTTCTTGCAGCGAGTTCAAGGCTTCTTCGGTTACATAGCCTGTCAGCTCAAGTACCACATGAACAGTGTCACCTGGAGCTACAGTCGTTTCGCTCAATGTCCTTGTCATCACAGGATCTGCAGCTGCAGGAGATGCAACAAGTGCAACTGAGATCAGCACCATGAGTAACAGTATTCCATATTTAAACACATTTTTAGTCATATAATTCCCCATTGTCATTTCTTGTTTGACCATTCATATTGAGATAATAAAGGAACAGAACCAAAAGCACATCCTTATTGAAAAATATTAAAGATTTATGAAAAAACATACATATAGTCAATTTTACCAGACCGGAAAAAGATCATAATGTCTTCCATCAAGAATAGCAGTTTAGGCATACAGATAACAGACAATGAAATACATCATTAATGGTCCGTGCCTGATGACATCATTTCTAAATTAAAAAAAGAAAGGGATAATCATCCCTTTCAAAATGTTTCATGGAGATAACTCCATTTACACACAGATTGACAACATTTCCTATGTGTTTAAGTCTTTTAATGTCTCTTAGCCAGATATACGGACATCAATAATCCGATTACGGCAAAGGTCATTTCAAAACCAGGAGTATCTGGATCGGATTCCAGCGGTTTGGGTTCCTGATATTCAGCCTCACCCTGTGATCCGGAATCATCTGAAACCTGCCCTGCAGAGTCACCATCATTGTTATCATCTGCAACACGTTCTTCTTCAATTACCTCTGGTTCTTCTTTCACCACAGGAGACACTGGTGTCTTGACGGAAGATGCAATACTAGCACTTCCGGTACCGCCACCATGACCACCGGATGAGGAGGATGAGGAGGATGAGGATGAGGATGAAAGCTCTTTTATGTTCATTCTTACGATATACTGCGAATCTATGAAATCGAACATTGTATCATCATCCATACCTACATAAATCAACTCAACGACATCGCCAGCTACAACTGCATTGGTTCCGAATGCACCAGCCATTTCACCATTCAAAAGAATAGCCCAGCCAGTACCTGTTGGGTCCCAAACATTTTCATATCCTTCGATGGAATCAAGGAACATACTTTTGGTATAATTAAGACCTGTTGTATTAAGTGCATCCTGATCAGTCTTTGCTGAACTCAGATCCAAAGTGACATCACCATTGAAAAGTTCAGTTGGAACGGTAGCAACAGTGATCATATCTATTTTTGTAACATTATCTTCAGCATATTCATTGGTAACATTTAAAGAAACATTATAAATGCCTGCTGTGTCGTATACCCATGTTGGATTTTGTTCAAAGGAATCAACGTCACCATCTTCATCAAAGTCCCACTCCCAGGTATCAGCATTGGATGAGTTATCTGTGAACTGGACAGTCAATGGTACATAACCGGATATCACATTTGACTCAATTACATCTGAATTAAAGTCTGCTATAGGAAGCGGGGCAGCATTGACAATAATTGACACAATATACTTCTGGTTAAGCATGTCTGGTCCATATGGTACTTCAGACTGTGAACCTAAAAGGATGAATTCTACGGTATCGCCTTCAGCAACTGCGTAGCTTCCAAAGGAAAAAGCACTAGCTGTCTGTTCGCCGTTGATAAAAGTGTACCAAGTGGATCCTGTACCAGGTCCTGTCATAGGCTCGTACATATGTCCACCAATACTGTTAATCATACCACCAGACTGAGTGTAATTGAGACCTGTTGCAGCAAGTGCAGCTTCATCGTTCATGTCTGCAGAGAGAAGGTATACATCACCATTGAAAAGCTCGGTTGGAGTGTTAGCAACAGTAAGCTGGGTGTCACCTACAGCAGGGAATCCAGCAGAGTTGCCGCTATCCAGATATTTACCTGTAAGGTCATATACAGCAGGACTGGTGGATGCATCCACAGTGAGATCATATTCTACAGTATAATCGCCGGCAGGCAATGTTGTTACTCCCGTAAAATCAGGGTGCAGCATAAAGGTGTCCACCCCAGAACCATTCATATACACAGCTGTCGGACATTCCGGTGGTAACTCGATATTAGATACTGTCCAGCCATCCATTTCTGCTGCACTGTAGTCTTCTTGCATTGAGTTCAATGATTGTTCATCTACATAACTTGTCAGCTCAAGTGTCACATGAACAGTGTCACCCGGAGCTATCATTGAATCGCTCAATGTCCTTGTCATTACAGGATCTGCAGCTGCAGGAGACGCAACAAGTGCAACTGAGATCAGCACCATAAGTGCTAGCATTCCAAATTTGAATATATTTTTAGTCATAATTTACTCCATTGTTATTTTAATCTATTTTGCACAACCGAATAGAGAACACATGCAAGAACATTTCTTTGAAAAAATATTGATACTTTACAAATTCCAGGAATTGTAACCAAATCTACCAAACATCTATATTTCGGGTTCTCCGGAAGCTATCAAGATAATCTAATCAAATGTACTAATAATTCTTGCATTTATACACCAGTTCTCAAACAGATAACCATATAGACATAGCATTAAACCATACTAACATAAGCAAAGAAGGTTTTTACTATTCTGTATAGCCCTTACAAATGTAATCCAATATAAACATATCTTTTCGAGTTATTTATATTATTTAAATGGATAATACAATAAGGATTTTTCAGTTAACAGCTTTCATTTTAAGGATGCTAACAAGACACTAATACCAAAATGCCATCAGAAAAAGTTCTGCGACCTTCACTAATACATTTAAAATAATAATTTAAGGTGTCGAATAATGTTAAATTCCCTCTTACCGCAGAGTATCATAGAGAAAATTGGATAAGATAATTAACAAAATACAAATTTTTATATGTACAACTTAACCACATGAGGATTCAATTGTAAAGATTAACACAATACATTAAAGGTTAAAATTAAATGCTTGTTAGTAAAATATATAAGTATTAAAAGTACTGAGATGCATGCTATTATGTGACATAGATATTATGCCAATCTACAAAACCTTACTGAAAAATTCAAGACTCAACTTAAAAAAACGTACATGCATAATAAAAACGGTATCATGTGACGCAATTTTTAACATCAAAAATATGGAATGATCAGAATGAGAAACAATAGCAAAGCAATATCCATAGGTCTATTTGTACTAATTACAATCTTTGCATCCTGCACACCAGTAGTTGCATCCGACTGGAGTACTTTCCTTAAAGATAATTCCAACACCGGAATCACAGCAGATGAAGCTCCAATTACTGCTCCAGAGATTTCAGTGACCTGGGCTACAAAAGTAGGTTATGCCAACACTGCACCAATGATAGTCGGCAACACGATCTATGTTGCAAGCAAACAAAATGTCTTAGCAATTGATAAGGTCACTGGAGATATCATCTGGCAGTCCGATATGCATAACCTGGATATCATTGGAAATCCGACCTATGGGAACAATAAGATATTCGTACCTACATCCACTGGTTACCTTTTCACTTTTAATGCTACAACGGGAGCAGAACTATGGGACATATCCGTTGGGAACACGAGATACCTTCTTTCACCTATAAAATATGAAGATAACAGGATATACTTTGCAGATAGTACAGACTGGGGTGGATCTAATGGTACATTCTATTGCTATGATGAAAATGGAAACCAGATCTGGACATATACATCCACATCTTCTGGCAATATTGGATACTACTTTGCAGGTGCAGCTTTAATAGACGACTATATAGTATTCGGCAATTCAAATGGGAATCTGACTTCCCTTTACACGATCAACGGTACCACTGTTGATGAGATGGATATTAAAACGATCTGGGGAGATTATGATGCATGTTTCATGCGTTCGTCCATAAGCTATAGTGAAGATAACGGAAGGCTTTACTTTACTTCCACAGAATCGGGCATGACAGCCACAAAAGGTTATTGCTTCGCAGTTGGTTTTGATCCGAGCACGGGAACTTTCAATACCTCTGATAAAGCAAGAGCCTATATCGGTGCTACAACTTCAACACCTGTAATTTTCAATAACAGGGTTTATGTTGGAAATGCAACCACATGGGGCTCAGCAACGGGAACCGTGTTCTGCCTTGATGGAACAAATCTCTCGAAGATATGGACATTCACTCCGGAAGGAGATGCTAAATTCCAATCATCAGCTGCGATCTCAACAAGATATGTTGATACTGATGGAAGCGTTTACATATACTTTACAAGCAATACCGCAGATGGAAGCCTCTACTGCTTGAAAGATTACGAGGGGAATACAAATCCGATCCATAGATATACCTATGTGCCTTCTTCCACAATGCAACAATTTACACTCGGAAGTCCAATTATATCCGATGGAAGGGTATATTATACCAACAATGAAGTTACAGGAAATGGTGGATACCTGTTCTCCCTTGCAACAGCAGAATCTTTAGATCCAGACACCTTAGACTGGAACCCATGGAATGATCCTGATTCAGAAGGATTGCCTGATGGGACATACATCACTTTAACAGAGGTAATTGATGCATACAACTGTTTCAGGAACGGAACACCTGCACCTGAAACCGGAGCTTCTATCAACCTTACAAAAGTAATCGATATGTACAACGCATTCAGAAACGGAACTCCAATGTGATAGTGCTGGAAAATACATATGTAAGGATCAGCAACTGCTGGTCTTACCTTTTTTATTTTTGACTCGTTTTGAAAATACTCATCTTAGAGACGAAGATGAGTGATATTATAACAAATGCATAATTTGTTGAAACTTTCAGACCTGAGGTAATAGGATAATTTTGATTTGAACCGGGATCTGTAGAAAGTAATTGATCTATCACACCCAGAAACCCATTAACATGTGATTATTAATACTACTATGTGTGTTTAAATCATAACCTATTAATACTAATTAAAATAATTTAAGTTATCCAATTAGCAAATATACTGTTAACCAAAAGCTAAAATGAACAACTAATAACAGATGGCAAAAAATAAGAGATACAGATGCAAAGTTTCGGTAGTACTTGGACCTGATCATAAAGAATAGAGTTTGAAAATGACATCTTGAAACAGTGCTTAAATTTAGGAAGGCTGTTTTACTTTGACGAAAACTGTGTAACAAATGCGTTCAAAGTTAGTAGACGAAGGCAGTAATTTACACAATCTCCTAAGTTCTAAAGCTGAAACCTTAATTCTCGAAACAGTATTTTCTGCCAGCTGAGGAACGGTTAAAATATGATTGAAATATTTAAAAAATTTAGCAAACTATTTTGTTTTGGAATAGCCATAGCTATTCTGATAATGACTGCAAGCACAGCAGTAGCAGAAAATCCGGAAATGTATTTAGTAATAGAAGACGGTGCTGGAGATGGTAGCGGAGATTCAGACTCCGAGATCGTTAATGTGTACATGGGTAACACGGCAGAAGATCTTTATATTGATATTGAAATGGAAAATGGACCTTATACTAGTGCGTATATGAACCTTAAACCCGAATTCGATCTTGATATGAATTCTTCTACAGGTAAGACGGATTGGTCCTATACGTTTGGTGCTGACTATTGGGGTTCATTTGCTTTTATGAATGGGTTTATGCGTCTGATTGAAGGACCCATTGACGATGGATACATAGAAATTCCTTATAAAACTGAAGGATCCACATACAAGGTCATAATACCATTTTCTGAATTGGAAAATAAGAAATGTTTTGGTTTTAAAGTTGACTGTAGTTCCCCAACTGGTGGAGACTATACCCAAATTATTACCTATCGTGACCCAACTTCATGGAACCAGTTCCTAAATAGTCCACAACATACAGGATCCTCACTTCGTAGTGCTCCAGATACGAACAACATCCTCTGGTCAGCCAAGCCTCTAGACGCAAATCAGTCAATAATATCAGGCTCATCAACAGCTGTTGCAGAGGGAAAGGTCTTTGCAAATTGTGTTGGAGAGATTGATATGTATGGAAACCCACTCGGCGAAACTGGAGCTCTTGTTGCTTTTGATAAAGATACAGGAGAAGAGATCTGGAATGCAACCATCGATGTTGCTGAATGGGGATCCTGGTCATCACCAGCTTATGATGATGGGAAAGTATTCACCTCAACCGGACAGGATACAACCTGCATCGATGCTGCCACCGGTAATATTCTGTGGAATTTCACAACCCCTACCGGAAGCGCATCATGTAATGGAGGACCTGCGATAGCAGAAGGTAAAGTGATCTGCAGTGACTGGGATGGAAACCACTACTATTGTCTTGATGAGAACACAGGTAACGAACTCTGGAACTATACTGTCAGCGGCAACGCTCAATCCACACCAGCGATATTTGATGGTAAGATAGTTCTGACAGGCTGGAATGAGGTATACTGTCTGGACATGGACGGAAACCTTTTGTGGAACATAACAAATCCATCGACCACCGGTAATCTTTGTGGAAGCCCTTCAATTTCTGATAGTAGCCACCCGACCACACGACTCACAAATTATACCTTGGGAGATTATGATTCCTATGGATATTCTATGGTCTACCTGACCACATATGATTTCTATGGAGATTCAAACCCTGCATTATTCGCATTGAATTTAACTGATGGTAGCCAGATATGGAATGCAACCATACAGAGGACAGACAATGCACCAACAATTGCTTATGGTAACCTGTATGTAAGCGGTGGTTGCTCTGGATTTTCTGAAAGCCAGACATATTGTTTCAATGCTACTAGCGGAGAACTTATCTGGAGTACAACTAAAGAAATGAACGGAATCGGGGACTGGACATGTTCACCTACCGTGGCTGATGGAAAGGTATTCATTGGAAAGCCATCCGGATCTTACATGGGACAGAACGGACTCGTTGCACTGGATGCATTTACAGGTGAGATGGTATGGGAATCTCCTAATGCAGGAGCAACTGCAGCCATTGCTGATGGAGTTGTCTACTCTATCGGAGGACCAGCCACAGACGTTACACTATATGCTTTTGGTGAAGTAGCAGGAGACTGGAACCCATGGAACAATGCTGATTCAGATGGACTACCCGATGGGACATACATCACTTTAACAGAGGTTATCGATGCATACAATTGTTTCAGGAACGGAACACCTGCACCTGAAACCGGAGCTTCTATCGACCTTACAAAAGTGATAGATCTCTATAACGCATTCAGAAATGGAACTCCAATGTGATAGTGCTGAAAAATACAGCTATGAAATAAAGGATAGTTATATGACTATCCTTATTTCCCATTTTTAAAATGTGGTGGCAAACAATGACAATAAAATTGAAAATATCTCATCTAAAGGCCTTGAGCTTCTGTGCCTTACTTCTACTTTCAACATTGTCAATGGTATCAGCAAACGGAGTAGGTGAAGATCCTGATGATTTCTGGACACAGTTCCAGCATAATGCATTGAAAACAGGTTTTACATACTCTTCTGCACCTTATTCGGACCCGGTAGTATTATGGAGAGGAACTACTAATCCACCACAATCCGCCGTCAGTGTCAGCCCGGTGATAACGGATGAAATGGCATACATACTCATATCAGGAGGAAATGTATGTGCTTACAATAAGACCAGCGGTGACCTTGTCTGGAGTTCAGAAACAAAGGACGGATCACTTCAAACATCGATCCCGGCCTATGGAAACGGAAAGGTCATTGTTGCTGTGAACGATCTTTACAACAACGGTTACCTGTTCGCTTTTAATGCCTCTAACGGTGACGAACTCTGGAACGTTTCAGTAACAGAAGGGAATTTTGCATGTCCTGTGACATATTTCGACCATCGCATATATGTTGCAGATGGGCTTAAGGGTGGAATTTCCACAAAATATTATTACTGTTATGATGACGAAGGAAACTTGCTCTGGAAACATGTAAACAATGATACTGCAGGCTTCCTCTGGTGTGGTGCTTCCATTGTGGAAGATTACATGATCTATCCAACCCATGAAGGAAAGCTTGTTAGCCTTTACAGGACTAACGGAACATTTGTCGATGAAGTGGATATTACAACAGACCTTTCATTCTCCAGATCCGATCTGGGAAGGATAAGAGCATCGGTTTCTTACAATGACGGATATATATACACTACTTCAGAAGATACATACACAGAAGGTTATATCTGGAAAGTTGGATTCGACCCTGTAAATGGCGTTTTCATCGATGATGGATGGGGCATCAGGCGAGGTTTCAGCACATCAACCCCGGTAGTACACGATGGAAAGGTCTATGTGGGTCAGGGAGAGCACGGATATACAGGCGACCTCACATGTCTTAACGCATCGGATGGGAGCCTATTGTGGTCATACCCCACAGATGCAGGAGTAAAATGTTCACCTGTAATATCAATACAGGAAAATGAAACCTACATATACTTCACAGGAGCAAAGACTAACAGTAGCCTCTATTGTGTAGATCAGGACGGCCAGCTTGCATGGCAGTACAATCCACCTGATGACTATGGATATATCCTGCAGGGAGCTGCCATATCTGACGGGAAGGTCTTTTTTGGAACAGATGGAGGATATCTTTATTGTCTTGAAGAAGCTCCACACGAAGCACCGATGCCGGATTTTACTGCAGATCCCACATCAGGATATGACACACTTTCTGTTGATCTCACCGATCATTCAACGAACTATCCGACCACATGGAGCTGGGACATGGATGATGACGGTATCATTGACCACACTGATCAAAACCCGACACATTACTATGATGCTCCCGGCGTTTATACCGTGACCCTCAACGTTAGTAATGTCTACGGTAACAATATCCTCTCAAAAACTGACTACATTGCTGTGGAAGCGGATTGGAACCCATGGAACGATCCTGATTCAGAAGGACTGCCAGATGGGACATACATAACTTTAACAGAGGTTATCGATGCATACAACTGTTTCAGGAACGGAACACCTGCGCCGGAAACCGGAGCTACTATCGACCTAACAAACGTGATCGATATGTATAATGCCTTCCGCCATGGAAATCCGATGTAAGGAATGGCAACAATTGAATTAGGGAATGGTTATTCGATTATTCCCTTTTTTTTGGCTCTGCTGCTGCGACGCCAACTATCATTGCACTGAGGAGTGCAACTACAGCTATACTTATTATAATTTCTGTTTTCATTGATTTTACCTCTTGCAAAGATATCCGGAATGAAGAATAACAGCTACTAAACAAATTGTAACAATTTGTTATACTCTAGATCTAGCAATTATTTTAGTATCATTCAAAATTCTCTTTTGCAAAAAGGTGAATTATTTTACCACATATACCAGTATCCATATAGATATTATTTAATAGCTTAAAAGATAAGATGGTTATAACGGGTAATTTATTGAAACTATCAAATAGAATTTTCTGGCAAAAAGAAGTAAAAAATGGGCAAAAGAAAAGACATTCTTTTTGAAAAAGGCTCAAACCGGTCAAGCTTGGGTTTAAAATTTGGTTTAGTAAACCGTTCATCATTTTTTAGCTGGATTTTATTATCAGGATGAGCAGGTTCATCTATATAAATTTTTGCCATAGCAAATATAAAATAAACAGACTCGCATTTAAATTTTAATATGAATATATATGTAGTATATATGAGGTTATCTTTAATACTAACATAAATTATGTTCATCAATAACTTTAAGTATATAAAAAGCTAGCAATTAAAACCTACAATGGAAAGGGGTTGTAATAAAATCTTTCGATAATATTTGGTATTTTAGCATTATAGTTAAAATTAATTTCACATTATATTAAAAAATCTGAGACATAGGAGGCTATTATCAATGAACAAAAGGATGAAAAGAATAATAATTCCAATCGTTTTTTTGAGTTTAGTATTGCTCATTTCGCCAGCCATGGCAGAAGAAACAACATCTGATTCCTGGCATCAGTTCCACAAGGATGCTGCACACACAGGAATTACAACTGCTGATGCACCGGACAACAATCATATTTTGTGGGTGAGTCCCGGAATTGAAGCTATCGGTGCATCATCTCCCGTAATAGCAGATAATTTGGTTTTTGTTAATTGCGATGTTCAAAGCTTAGGGACGACCAATTTGATTGCTCTTGACGTGAACACAGGTGAGGTTGTTTGGAGTGAAGTGATCGGCGATCGCGCGTGGGAATCATGGGCATCTCCTGCATACAATGACGGCAGGGTCTTCGCGTCAATGGGAGAATTTGTCACCTGTTTTGATGCAGTTACACATGAAAAGTTATGGGAAGAGGTGAACCCTACCGGTGAATCATCCTGTAATGGAGGACCCACAATTGCAGATGGAAAAGTATTTTTCGAGGATTGGCAGGGTGGTTATTATTACGCACGTAACGAAACGACAGGTGAACTCCTTGGAAGTTTCCAGGTATTCCAATCAGGACGTCAGGGACCACGAGCACAAGGGTCGCCTACCTATTATGATGGTAAGCTCTACCTTACAAGTGTCAGCTACCAATATCACAATGAAAGTGGTGCACTTCGTGAAGGCTATCTGTACTGCGTGGATGCAAATGACCTGAGCAATGAGATCTGGAGATTTGATTTTGAAAACGGACTTTGGGGTACTGCATCTGTTGAAAATGGAATCGTGTATGTTGCTACATATGATTTCTATAATGGCAAGGGTGGAGACATTTATGCTCTTGATGCAAATACAGGCAAGGTACTCTGGAACAATGAAAATGTAATAAAGTCCACAGATTGTACAATAACCCCTGCGTATGGTAATGTCTACGTTACGGGTGGGTATATGAGTAAACAGACGACCTACTGTTTCAACGGTACCACCGGTGAATTGGTATGGGAAACTGACCCCGATCTTGCCATTGGTTCCTGGACCAATTCAGCTGCAGTTGCAGACGGTAAGGTCTATGCAGGCAAAGATGTCGGAACCGGCGGCATGCGCTTTGGATATGAAAACCTCTTTGCTCTGGATGCATACACCGGCGAGATCGTCTGGAAGGGAGAACACGGAGGTGCTTCCCCTGCAATATCTGATGGCAAGGTTTTCACCATAGATGATGATGGCAAGGTGTACTGTTATGGCGGAGGTGTCGATACTGTTGATCTTAATGTACTGAATCTCGCATCTACATCTTTCTATAATTTTGAAAACACTGTCACTGCTACGGTAGCAAATGACGGTTCCTCTTATGCAGGTGATGTTACTGTTTCTCTGCTTATCGATGGTTCGTTGATGGACAGTACTACCATTGGTATAGGTGGTGGGTTCAGTAAAAACATCGATTTCTTGTGGACACCGGCCACGGAAGGAGATTACAATATTACTGTGACTGCGGAAACCACAAGTACCGATATGGATAATTCAAACAACCAGAGATCTCAGTCACTCAATGTCATTGATGCTGATGCGGATCTTGTACCGCTTCCCTTCTTTAAACGTGTTTACACCGAACAAGAATATAAGATACCTGCAGTGATAGAAAATCGTGGTTACAAGGCTTCAAACCCGTGTACGGTCCGGGTGGAGAAGGTTAACATGCCCACGGAAGACATTGTTATTCCATCAATTGAGCCGGGTGAAAGCCTGACAATTAACTTTACTGAATATGTGGGTAGGGGTAATAACATAATGAATGTTACAGTTGATATCTACAACGAAACACCTGAAGTAAAAGGTCTTTCCGGCGGGGAATCAAACAATGCACTAATTTGTGAGGGACCTAATACGAATGGAATTGTGTTCGGGGTTTCACCTACCGTAATACCCTCTCCCGGAATCGGTGACTGGGAACAGTTCCAACAGGATGCGTTGAACAATGGAGTAAACGCAAATTATGGTCCATCTGATGATACACCGGACCTTATATGGAAAAAGGACGATTTTAATGGTCCTGTAGACGTGGTACCTATCATTGCAAATGATAAAGTATACATCTATTCTTCCAGTGGATCACTATGCTGCTATGGGAAAGATAATGGTGATCTTCTATGGATAAGTCAGACCGAAGAAGGGTTATTGCAGACTTCAACTCCTGCTTACGGAGGGGGAAATGTGTTCGTGGCCACTCGTGGAGGCGATCTGTATGCGTTTAATGCAGATACCGGTGAGAAGAAGTGGAAACGACATGTTTCTGACGAGTTTTTTGAAAATCCTGTGACATTCCACGATCACAGAATATATATTGCGGACGGACTGGGACCAGCTGCCGGTACAAAGTACGTGTATTGTTATGATGACCTGGGCAATCCGATCTGGAAACATGCTCATTATGATAGCGCAGGTTTCATCTGGGCCGGTGCTGCCGTGATAGGGGACTATGTTACCTATCCTGTACAGGAAGGTACTCTTGTAAGTCTTTACACAGCAAACGGAACAGTAGCAGATGAAGTAGACCTAAGCAGTGATGTCGGGTTTGCTGTGAGTTCTCCCGGAAGGTTCAGAGGTTCCGTGGTCTATAATGATGGATACATCTATTGTACCTCAGAAAAGGGTAACGATGAAGGTTACCTCTGGAAGGTTGGATTTGATAATACCACAGGCACTTTCATCGATAATGGATGGAGTAGCATGGTTGGTTTTAGCACATCCACACCGGTAATTTACGATGATAAGGTGTATGTGGGTACTGGTGAACACGGGGACGCAGGTGCTTTTGTCTGTGTAAATGACATTGACGGCCAGCAGATCTGGGCGTTTGAAACGAATGGAGGCGTAAAATCCTCTCCTGTCCTCTCAACTTTCTATCCGGAAACCCCATACATCTACTTTACAGCAGCAACAGTGAATGGTTCATTGTTCTGTATCAACACAAATGGCAAGCTCATCTGGGAGTATAATCCTCCCTCTGATGATAAATATGTGCTTCAGGGCGTTGCGTTGTCTGACGGTAAAGTGTACTATGGCACTGATGCAGGTTATCTTTACTGCATCGGAGGCGACTGGAACTGCTGGAATGATATTCCTTCAGCAGACGGCCAGATGATCTCACTCAATGAGATCCAGAATACCATTCTTTACTGGAAGTACAACACTCCAAGCCCGGGCACAGGGCACGTGATAACTCTTCAGGATATTCAGAATATGATCCTGTATTGGAAATATAATGCGCCCTTGTAATGCTGCATTGTGATAAAGATCCGGATTTTTTCGGATCTCACAATGTTTTGCAAAATGAATAAAAACAAAAAAAATATTGGAGAATTAAGTAATGAGATCAATGAAAATAATTGGGTTGCTTTTGATAGTATCTCTATTGTCAATTACAGTTCTTGCAGCTCCTGCACTTGGTGCAGACGAGATCACTGCGATCAGATCATTTGACACAAGCACTATCGCAAGTGGAGAAACGGTTAGAGTAACCGTAGACATAACAACTTCGACATTAGTTGACGCCCCGGCCCTGGAAGAGGATATACCAGCTGGATGGACCCTTACCGAGGTCGACAGTGCAGGTTGGACCAAAAATGAAGATTATTCCCAGTGGGTTGGTCCTATGGGTGGATTGCCAGCCGGTTCTGCCGTAACGATCGTGTATGACCTTACGCCAGCTTCAGGAGATATTGGTACTTACTCAGTAGCTGGAACTGTAAGTGGTGCATACGATGTTGTATCCAACCCACCATTAGGAACTCCTACTAGTTCCACAGTAGCCGGAGCGACAGATATTACTGTAGAATCCAGTAGCATTAACGTTTACGATGGAGACAGTCTTCCAGACGTTGTTGCTGCTGCACTAGATGGAGATACCATCTATCTGCACGCAGGAAGCTACGATTGTTACGATTATACTGCTGGTTCGTATTTAGATATTCACAAGTCACTTTCTCTTATAGGAGATGGACCTGGCGAGGTTTCACTTTATTATGTTAATGAAAACGAGATAAGCATCGATTCTGATGCATTTTCTTTCACACTAGAAGGTGTAACTTTATCGAATATGAGTATCGCTTCTCGTGTTAATAATGAAACCTACATAAACAACTGCGTACTTGATACAGTAGATACGGCTATCCGTATTTACGAGGATGATGGGACAGCGTATGTGGGTAATTGTGTAATGCCAGAGGTGGCTGTGAGTGGATCAGCTATTGTGGAGAACTGTAATATTTCAGGTAAATTAATGCTTTCTACTTCCTCTACAGGTATAATCCGAAACAATGAATTTGGTTATATGAGTGGGTCCATGGAGTTTGCACCCGGAGAGACTGTTATAATCGAGAATAATACAATTACAGGCCTTGGGACTGGTGGGAATGCTAGACCGTGCATGTTGAACTCCAACCTAGCTGGCATCATTTTCCGTAACAATTACATCACAAACGGCTGTGTACTTATCATACCCGGCAATGTTGAAGTAACTGGCAACACATTCATCGGAGGAGCACCCGCTATTTATAGAGAAAACGGCGCTACCAATACTATCTCTGGGAACACGTTTGATACATGTGCCGAAGCAATTCGGTTTGATGGCAGCTCCAGTTTGGGCGGAGGCCGCAGTAATATCTACCTCAACAATTTCATAAATGTTGATGTAATCTGTACGGACATCGATGTATTCGTAAACTCAGAATCCGACTGGCAATCACCAGATATGAATTATACTTATCAGGGTGTTCTATACAACGGACCTCTCGGTAACTACTACGACGACTATACAGCAGCACATGCCGGACAGGGTATTGGTGACACACCTGTTGTACACCCGGATCTTGGGAATGACAGCTACCCACTGATGGGTGAATGGGATGCGACAAATGGCAGGATTGAATTTATTGTGCCTGCAACAGATGAGATGGCTGCGGTCAGATCTTTTGACACAAATGATGTCATGGCAGGAGATACAGTTAGAGTTTCTGTAGAGATTACAACAGGTCCGGACAAAACTGTTGAGGATCTGGTTCTGGATGAAGATATCCTTGCTGGATGGACTATTGCCGAAGTCGACAGTGCCGGTTGGGTCTATAATGCAGCTCAAAATCAATGGCTTGGTCCTATAAATGGATTGCCGACCAATTCTACCGTAACAATTGTCTATAATCTAACATCAGACGCCGGTGCTGGCACAGCTATTTATCATCCAGTTACTGGAAAGCTATCTGGTAAAGTTGATATTGATCAGAACTCGCCATTAGGAACTTCTATCCGTTCCGCGGTAGTTGGACAAACCGATATTAGTTTGACACATGACAGCGTTGTCCACCTTTACGATGGTGATGACCTGGCAGCAACACTTGAAAATTCATTTACCGGCGACACAATCTACCTGCATGCAGGAAATTATTATCTGCAGTCAGATGAGTCTCGTATCTATCTGGATCATGGTCTCTCAATTATTGGTGACGGTGCTGATGTTGTTAATATTGCCGACAAAGAAATACGTTTTAACGAAGGAGACAATTTTACAATTGAAAATGTGACCATGTCGAGACTGTCGTTGTATGGGGATTTCCACTCTGATGTGGTCTTAAGGGATTGTGTCTTTACCAATCGTTTCTATGTGTATCGTTGTACAAATCTAGTCGTGAAGGATTGTGTATCTACCGATTATTCGTATGTGAAGGAGTGTACAAATGTTGTAATTGAGAATAATGACTTACAAAGTAAGGGGTACCTGCAAACCTTGACCAATGCTACAATCAAGGGCAATACATTTGCTGGTTTGCAGAATTCCATTGATGGTGAGAACTGTACGGTACAGGGCAATGCTTTCACGGATGCTACTTCTGGGTACAGTAAAGGTCTTGCTATAAAGGGTACCGGTATTGAGATACTGGACAATACGTTTGCAGGTGTATTGCGCATTAAGTCTCCTTGTGAGGCTTATGTAAATGGTAATACTTTTAGAGGTGCACCAGGTCTACGTTTGGAGTCGGAGGGTGTCAATGTAGTAATCACTGAGAACACATTTGATTCATGTAGTCCTACAATTGAGTTTAAGAATGATATATCTGGTTACCACATTTACCTCAATAATTTCATTGGCAACAGTGATATGGTTGATAAGGGTGTGGATCCCGGCAATGCAACATTCGAGTCACCCGCTATGGATTATACATTCCAGGGCGTTACATACAACGGACCTCTCGGTAACTACTACGACAACTATGCAGGAGCATATGCCGGAGAAGGTACCGGTGATACACCAGTTGTGCACACAGGGTTTGGTACTGACAACTACCCACTCATGGGCGCATGGGATGCAGCAACTAACACGATTGAATTTACCCCCTCCTTTGTCCCCGGAGATGCTTCTGTGATCGAGGGACAGGAAACCGAGATCCAGATCATGGCAAGCGTATTCCCTGCAGGCCTTTCCGGTTACAACCTGAGCGTTGTGATCGATGATCCGACCGTTGCTGAGATCGTGGATGTCGAGTACCCTGTATGGGCTTCGATCGTTGAGAACTCTTCTATGCCAGGAACTTCCATCTACCTGACGGCCCTTGACGGCAGCAGCCAGATAGAGGCAGGAGCCGAAGACGTTGTACTTGCAACTCTTACAGTCTCAGGAAAGGATCTTGGATTAACCGGTCTTACCCTTAGTGTTGAAGGACTGGACGATGACTCCGGTACTGCGATCGATACAACTCTCTCAACAGGAGCACTTGAAGTGACCATGACACCTGTTCGAGGTAAGACAGTCTCACCACAGGACCTTAACGGTGACGGGCGCTATGAAGACCTGAACGGAGACGGTCAGTTTGGCTTTGTGGATGTCGAGGTTTTCTTCAGCAATAAAGAGTGGATCGGGGCAAATATGCCTGTGGAGTGCTCTGACTTCAACGGTAACGGCAGGACCGACTTCGACGATATCGTGGACCTGTTTGAACTGGTCTGAAGAGAGGAAAGAACAAAAGAGAATTTGTAAAAAAGAAGGTCAGTGAAAGAAGAAATAGGGAAATGAATAAATGATCTTCAAATTTCCTTTGATCCCTTCTTTCATCCTTCTTTTATATTTTATTTCCATCAGAGAACGGACCTGAAGGTAGAATAAAACGTTATTTAAGGTGATACATTGAAAAATAGATATGGAATTATCGTATCGA
>NZ_JAGSOI010000034.1 GCF_023684405.1 Methanococcoides seepicolus
TACGAAAGCAGTTATTGAATAACTGTTGCCTGAAAGGGTTAAGAGATGCTTGAGCTGTATGAGGTGAAAGTCTCACGTACAGTTCTTAGGGGAGAAAGTGGGAGTAATTCCACCGACTTACCCGACAGTAGAACATTTCCAGCCGAAGCCTTCGTGTAAATGCTTACATTCGATGCAAAAAGGGCTGATCGATTTATAAAATATAGCATTCCTAAAACCTATATCTTCTATGAAACATCGGTAAAGCTGCGGTGAAATCAGCTATTCTGCCATTCTTTACGTTATCCTGTATAGAATGGATTGTCATTCGAGAATGCCTCTGAGGTTTGACACAGAACGTTCTCAGTGCACTTTTACACATCAGCCTTTGTTGATAGTGGCCTGCACGATTTGAAGCACAGTGGTGAATCTCAGCCCACAAAGAGCAGACTTAAGGTGTGACAGGATGTAGTATGTCACATTGGATTATAGAGGGAAGTTCAGGGAATTATCCCCCTGCTATGGCTAATCCTCTTCTGTAAGACCGAAGGGATCATACACAAGTTTGTTAATCTCGCATAAGTTGCATCGATTTAGTGTTTAATCATCTCTTTTTCACTGCTGATTTTTGCAGTATCAAGCTGAATGAGTCCAATATTGTTGACGTGTGTTACGTCGGTTCGCGATTTTTCTAAAGGCATTACAGTCTAAAAGGCCCCTTGGTCCAAAAGAGCCTTGGCCTTGTGGTTTTACACGTAAACTTTATATACATATAACTCATGCTATACCTTAGGTGCTGACATTCGAAATTCAACTTTCAGATATATGTAAGGGAGAATGTCCAGGCACTATCAAAAGGAGGAAAACAATGACCGAAGTATGGAAACATGTAATTTTAAAATTGGAGACACATGACAGACTTAAAAAAGAAAGTGTAGCCACTGGCACAAAAATGTGGGCCTTGGTGGACAAGTACGTACCAGAATTGGAGACAAATAAGTAAAATCATAATTTGAAAGCCACAGGGATACTGTAATATCCCCCGGCCCAAACTCAAGACATCTCTGCCTTGTTCCAACAATTTACAGGTGTATTTCACCCGTATAACAAAGGTATGATTGTATCATATATAGTGTTAATCATCTATAGAGATATTTCTGAGTTCATGGGCTGTAGATAGTGGCATTAAGGTGAAAAATATGTCATTAATGCAACCTTATGAGGGGTACCCCCTCAAAGATATATCTATGTTCGTATATGAGCGAACAATGTATAAATACCACACGGCAAACTTCCTTTCTTTCTCAATCCGGTGGTGTTACAGTGACAGACGTTGAAGTTCTTCAGCAGCATCCGCTGGTCAAGGACTTTGCATCTGTGCACAATGACCCCGAACTCTATAAAATTATTGAGAGAACCAATCCCATCCTAAAAATGCTTGTCGACGTGGCCAGCCAGATCATGGAGGAGTGACCGATGAACAAATGTGAGATTGAACAGTTAAGCCATTATTTGATGGAGTATCATAAAGCGGGTTTGGAAGATGTGGTAAGCTGGGATGGGATGGTTGCACGGTGTATTGAGGAAGGTCACATATCATCTGTTCCCACAGTGCAGGATTACATCTTTGCGCTTGTTGTACTCATACGTGCTGAGAATAGCCGGAAGTGAAGTTGGTGGACCGCAAGAACCCGTTTGATGGGGGAGGCAAGCAGACCACTATAGCGGACGTTACGGACCGGATTGACCGTGTTATCAAAACATCCTCCTTGAAAAAGGGGGATACTGGCAAGTCCCACATATACATAGATGGCCATGACTTGACCCTAACTTCCGCACAGATCCAAAAGGGATCGGGGTGGTTTACAACTCTCTATTATGATGCATTTGGAAAGATGCTTTCTATTGATAAGAAAGATTGGCCAGTTTTTGCAGAGTACATTGCTGATATTGCTGAACAGGGAGATCTTGATGAAACAAATGCTGTAATGGCTGCAGACATGCTTCTTGAACAGTTGTGTAAAGGGTCAGATATTACCGAAGACAAGAGTGTTTTGCTAGATGGTGAAAATTGCTCTTTTTTTGTTAAGCATCGGCCACACGAGGAATTGTTCTATGTTGTTCCGGCAAGTGCTGTAGGCGCCATGTTAAAGGACGAGATCTGTGTTCAAGCGACGCTTGAGGATGTTAGCCAGGCAATGACCGCCAGAGGTTACAAAAGAGAAAAAACTCAAGGTGTGAAGGTCCATGGTCAAAATGTCTGGTGTTGGTGGTTCATTCCTGAGAAAATTCACAACCAGAATCCATCAATTGAGGGGGAAGACTATGAGGACTGACTTTATGGTAAGACTATATAGGGATATATTTTTACTTAAAAGGGGGTCTTACCCCTCTTACCTTCTTACCTATATATTACTCGCTATCGTTTTTTCAGTAAGACCCATTGGAAAGATGCCTCTTACCTATCCTACCCGGAGGGAAATATGACTAGAATAAGCATATGGGGAGCTCCGGGATGTGGAAAAACAACCAGACTGATAAAAGAATTCGTAAAACAGCCAGAAAATACGTTATTGACCACATTTAGACGGAATACAGCGAACGAGATTCGTGGAAGGCTTTCAGAATCTACACAAATAGATTTTGACATATTGGAGTCGAACATCAAGACAATACACGGAGAATGCTACACGCTTTTGGGTGGCAAGGGATATGCAAAAGTAGTAAATTCTGCAGCTCTCAAAGAATTCAGTTCTGAGGCCGGCTATAAGGTCAAAGCACAAAATTATAACAATCCCGGGAGGGGGCTGATGGATTGTCATGCTTGGTTGGCGAATACAGGCACCCCTCTAAAGATGGTATGGAAGTATCCGAATTTCAGGGAACTGAAAATTAGTCCAAGTACTGCTACCGATAGCCTCAAACATTATGGTGAATGGAAAATAGAAAATGGATATATTGACTTTACTGATATGTTAACAGATGCCTATGAGCAAGGATTAGTTCCGGAGCAAAACATTCTGATGGATGATGAGTTCCAGGATCAAACTTATCTACAGAACAAAATAATCAATACGTGGGCCGAGGATATGGATCAGGTAATAATTGCTGGTGATCCTTTGCAGAGTTTGTATGGATTCTGGGGGGGATCTCCTGACTATTTTGAGCAATTCCAAGGAGAGCTTGAAGTATTGCCTGTGTCTCATCGACTGACTCCAGAAATCTGGAACTTTGGAGCAGAAGTGGTACGATTTAATGGGATGCAACCTCCGGACATTGAAACATCTCATCGACACGGAATAATCAAACAGCTTAATGAACGCGATTATTTCGCACATGTCGAGTTGTGGGAAGGGGTTCCAGGCAATACAGCATTTCATTTGGTGAGGTCAAACTATCAGGCACCTTCAATAGCTTTCACGATGGCTGAGAATGGTATTTTGTGGAATGGCCTATATGGATGGTCATATACGGAATTGTGTGTCTTTAATGCCATTATACTAGTTAGAAATGGACAGTGGTTAGAAAAGGAACACTTCAGGGCTTTGGTTGACACGTATCCCTTAAAATACTTCGACTTTGAAGGGACCAAAAAAGAACTGAAAGAATCCATAAACAAAATAAGTACGTCTGACTGCCAGTTGTATATGACATTTCAATTGTATCAGATCCTGAAATCAGCCGATTCGGTTGCACATATGTCCAATCCAGGGAAGCTGATAGTGGCAAAGATTAACAATGCATTAGTTCGGTACAGACGGCCATTAAGTGGAAAAGATTTCCACACCACTTTGACCACAATACATGGAAGCAAGGGATTAGAAGCAAATAAGGTCTTTTTGCATACGGAAATCACGCAAACCATCCGGAAATCTAAGAGGAAAGATTCTGCAGCTGAAGCGAGGGTCTTTTATGTGGGAATCACCAGGGCAAGAAATGAACTATATATTGTGAAAAATAGAGGTCCAAATAATTATAGACTGCCGATGGTGGTTGCATGACCTGCCTCACGATCAAAGAGATTGTCAGAAAACAACATGACTGGCTAAAGATGCTACAGGGAGAGTATAGAAGTACTCCTATCCTTATCAAAGCAAAAGAAGGAGCTGTGGAAGACGGCGATGACCCCGACCTATATCGTTGGCTTCCATTTTATGACATATGGCACAAGATCCGGATACCAATTTACACCCGCAGGATACTGCCCAACGAGATCTTTATCGATCCAGATATTGAGAACTGGCAAACCATGAGGTCCGGGATTGTCAAGCTTCTTGAATACTGCAAAGAAGCTAAGATCCCTATCACAGAATGTGCATATAGTGGAGGAAAGGGGATACACGTAAGCATATTCATAGCATCCTTTACTGTGCATCCTGAGCTTGAGCAAAAGATAAGGATTACTGGAATCGACTATATGCAAATAATCCGGGAGACGCTCTTTAAGGATATCTTCAAAGATGCAGACATTTCTCCGGAAAGCATAGGGGTAGACCTTAAGAAGGTTCATTTCTCAAAAAACCGAAAAGGTTCGATGGTACGCTGTTTTGGAGCTCTCCGGAAAGATGGATGTTACAAGACACAGATTGATCCTGACAAGATTCCGGAATATCCACCACTGCCCGAGGACCTCACCTTGAGAATTCCTGACGAAATCCCTATGTGGAAAATCGAAGACACAGAGTTCCACTACCATGTGTTGAAGGTCCTTAATCAGGAATGTTTGAAAGCAGAACAGAGGGCAAAGCGACCAAGCATAAGAATCGATGCAGACTTAGGCGAATATCCCTGTGTCCAAAGAATTCTTAACCTGGCCTCCCAAATCCCGGCGGGCCAGCGATACTATGCAGCTCAAGCAATTGTATTAAGGGCGAGTGATTCGGGTGTTTCACAGGCAGAAGCCAAGAAGTACGTTACTGAATTCATTGATCAGTGTAGCGGTCTAACAGCGAACGAGAAGCAAGTTAGAATAGAGCAGTCTGTTGGGATGTGGGGTGCTTATCACTTCTCTTGTAATACCCTCAAATCCGTGTTGGGTGATGGCGTATGTGTTCCCCGGGAATGCCCACTAATTCAAAAGTTGAATGAGAACAAGACGTTACCAGAAGAGGATATGTCAAAGACTCCTGTTACTGCTGACAAATGGCCTCAATGTATCCATCGCATCCTCACTGAAGAAAATCCTACCGATTCTATGCTACAGACATTGGGGGCGTTCCTCGGGCAGATGGGAATTCCTCAAAATGAAGCAGAAATGCTCTACTATATGACAGGTGGAGATATTACTATTTTCCAGGGATCATATCGGAAATTAAGAACTGCGAGTTGTGAGAAGGTCCAACAAATGGGAGTTTGCCAAAAGGATCCGTGGTGTATGAATGTGCCCAGTCCTCGATATCGAGCAGACAGGAGGGCAAACGCAGAGAGATTGAAATCAAAATTGACAGATAACCGCCACCAACCTCGGAAAAATAACAACAATGGAGGCCTAAAATGACAAACGAAAGCACCATTGACCCAGATTGCTTAGAAAAAATAAACCGTGAGGGTCTATCATTTAGATGGTAAGCGCAAAGAGATTGATTTTTTAGAACCGCAATATGAGACAAAGCGATAGGATTCAAGCGACATAAGGCAGAAGATACGCCTTTTCTTCTACCTGATGTATCTCTTCCCGTTCCTTCCAGTCATTGAACGACAGTAATGAGTAAAAAAATAGCTGATTTTGATATGGCTTCGGTATTGTTTATTTACTCGAAATACTTAATTTTTATTATACCCAAATGTGCCTGACAAAAGAACACGCTTCCAATATTGCTCTCTTTCAATGATAACATTATCATCTGTTTTCATAGAACGATATTCTAAAATAGAAAACTGGAAATTTTTCCTTGCGTAATCAATACCGTTTTCTTTTATAAGTTTTGTAAGTTCATCATTCCAACCATGACCTGTACCAATGTAGCAGCCCCACCGGGACCATATACCTGTTTCACCGTAGGCAGATCCTACGTACATTTTTCCATTATGTTTGTCCACGATTAGATATACTCCTTTGACGTTCTTTAGCGCAGCCATCCAGTCTCTTTTATTTTGTTTAAAAATTGATTCAAGTTGTAAAAACCCATGTTCAATGTTTTCATAACCACAGAATACGTCCCCTGAGTATGGTTTTTCAAATATTTGTGAAACTAAAAGATTTGGATAGTGCTTTTCAAGATAGAATGCAGATCCTGGGACTTTTGGGCCCGGATAATCTATCAACAGCCTGCCTATGTATTCTTGGTATTGTTCTTCAAGAGTGACAACATACCCATCTTTGTGTCTTTCAACAACCTTAAAAATCCCTCCAAATAACCATTTTTCAGGTTGAGGGTGAAATCGCATTACTGAAAAAATATATTCCCGACTGAAGCGGTTATTATTGCCCCTCCAGCTATTCCACTCCTTCCATTCATCTCGATCTCTAACAAAGACATCTAACGGCCGTTCTACCCCATTCCCTACAGCAAAATGTATTTTATAATTGTCAATATTATCGATTTTGAGCAAATTTTCTACTTTTATACATGTATGATCTTCCAAATAACCCCTCCCAAATCAAAGCACTAGATTGTTGTTTCTCCACAATGTGCATACAATTTCAAAATATTCATTCCTATAATTAGTACAAATTAATCCATAGAAAATACCATCATATCTCAAAATAATTCCCATTAACCTTCAGCCATTCCTTCCTTTTTTCATAATCCGCCAGCACAGTCCCCATGATCTCCCAGAACTTCTGTGTATGATTCTTTTCCCTCAGATGAACCAGTTCATGTACCACCACATAATCAACTATCGACATCGGTGCGAGTATGGTCTTCCAGTGAATGTTGATAGTGCCTGCTGAAGAACAAGAGCCCCAACGGAACTTCAGGTCAAGTACTCTGACATCAGATGGCTCCACCCCCAGTATCGACTTGTAGATATCCACACGCTTCTCAATAATAGGAAGTGCATGTTCCCTATACCATTTGATGAATGTCTCACGTCCCTTGTCGGCATTTTTTTGGTTAAGCTCGAAATAACCATGAGATAGTTTCAGGGGAGCACCATCATCAACTATCTGCAATCTGTAGCTCTTACCAAGGTAGGGAAATCCTTCACCGTTTACGTATTTCTTAGGTGGCATTTCATCTTCTATGAGACGTTTTTCTGCCATTTTCTGATATATCCAGAACTTCTTAGCTTCAAAAAACCATTGATGACATCAATAGAGCAATCCTGTGGAGCTCTCACTATGATGTCATTGTTGCGTTCTATGGTGATCCCAAGGCTCTTACGGCTGGACCTTACCAATGTGTACGTTAACGTTTTTGAGGGCATGTATCAGGACTCTTTGAGCTTTGCATCGAGATGTTTAGCAAGGCCCATGAAACGGGTTGCTATTTTCTCTCTGTTCTTGATGACATCAGGCAATTTGGATTTTACGAGGAGGGCTACAATGTAACTTATCAGTTTATTTATCTCGGAGTCCTTGTGAAATCAATGCCTTAAACTATCATATATTCACATGCTTCATCTAATACTCATTCATTCCCTGTTATACCACTCACAAAGCCCCTTGTAGTCACAATAATAGCAATTCGGCTCTGCATCGATCTCAAATTCATCCCTCATGACCCTCTCAACCACAGCATTGATTCCATCCACAACCGAGCCGATCTTACCTTCATCAACATCGATCATCCGAAGCTCCTGGACCTCAGGATTGACATAAAGATGACCTGCCTTTACCGGCAGCTTTCCATGCATCTCCTTCACTGCCAGACAATACAAGGCTATTTGGACATCATCCTTCAGCTTGTTCTTGGAAAGCGTAGTTTTCCCGGTCTTGTAGTCGATGACAATATATTCTCCTTCAGGTGTCTTGTCGATCCTGTCGATCAATCCTGCAAAATGAGCTCCGTTAAGCTCGAGATCGAACCATTCTTCAACTGCAATGGTCTCATTCGGATTATCTTCTTCAAAGCGGAACCAGAACTCCAGCATCTTCTTCATCTTGCTGTGTTCCTGCCCCTCCATTGTACTGGAAGGATATGCTGTAGGGTCCCAAATGTCCTCAAGCATCTTTTGAGCCATGCCAATATCAATATTGTCTCCCTTCATATCCATACTAGACAACTGTTCATAGACAGAATGCACATCTGTACCCACCTGGAAAAAGGTCTTCTGCGGAGTAGGTATGTTGAGCACAGAACCATACTTGAACTTTAACGGACAATCATGGTATGTCTTGATCTTCGAAGCCGAGAACCTCATGTTCGGATCAACAAGTGGTGGCATATTACCATCAATGAGATCCTCTAATTCCTTCGGATCTTTCGGGTTGACCTGCAGGAGATCCTTTACATCAAAAGTGGACAGATTGCCTTCATCCTCGATCTCCCTCAATTGAGCAAGGACTACAAGAGATTCCAGAGCCTGCTTTAACTGACCCTGTTTTGAATACATATTGACCAATTGGAGATATTCATCCTTTTTCTTCATCAAAGGTGAAACATCATCAACCTCGTTCTTCCTTTCAAATTTATCTGCTTCAATATACTCTATCAGAGGATTTGACGTGTATTCAAGCTGTACAAGGAACTCACTGGGCGTAACTCCTCTTTTGTTCCCTTCATACTTTTCAGGGAAGACGAGGTAAAGTTGTTCTTTTGCTCTTGTCATAGCAACATATGCCAACCTTCTTTCCTCTTCAAGATGCAGCACTTTTTCGTCCACGTCCCTTTGCCGACCCTTTGAAAGGGCTTTTGGTACCGTGAATGTCTTTCTTCTATAGGTCAGAGGAAGATGTCTGGTAGCCATGTCGCAGACAAAAACGACCTTTGCTTCTTTACCCTTTGACTGGTGAATTGTCATTATCTTTACAGTATCCTCATCACTGGATACTCCCTCATCCAGCTCAAGCCCGAATACCAGTTCAAGATCCTCGACCACGGTCTCAAGCTCACTGCCGCCATCAACAAGTTCAAGGTCCTCCACAGTGCTGATGAGTGAATTGAGGATCGTGATGTTCCTTCTGGATGCTGACGTGTCTTCCTGCAACTGTGTCCTGTAAAAGTCGGTCTTCTCTGATAGCAGGTGTTTTACAGTATCAGATGGCAGGTGATTCTTTTTGAATTCGATCATGTCATTGAGGCGGGATACTATCGACATGATCAAACCCTTCTGGCTGAGATCAAGTTCATCAAGATGGTAAAGCAAGACAGAATATATTCCATCACCTACAGTGCTGTCAGCTCTGCTTATCTTCAATGCCTGAAGATTGATCTTCTGCAGATCATGTTCGCTTACTCCCTCTCTTGATAGTATCTTTGCAAAGCCTATGCCGTTGTTGAAAGGGTTGGCAACTACATGGAGATATGCCATTGCTTCCCTGACCACCGGGAAACGGTTCAGTTGGAGACTACCGACAAATTCTACCGGTACCATCCTTTGTTTTAATGATTCACTGAACTTCTTGCCATCAGCCCTTTTTCGGGTAAGTATGAAGATCTCACCTGGCTGAACACCATCATTTACCATGTTCTCGATCTCTTCAGCAACATATTCTGCTTCACTCACATCATCGGGTGCTTTAACGACTTTGACCTCGCTCTTTTCTCCGTTGTGGGCTGTGAGGTTCTTCTCCTGCCTCTGCGGATTGTTCGAGATAAGTTGCTGGGAAAGCTGTACGATCTGTGAACTTGACCTGTAGTTCTTTTCAAGCGGGATCTTCTCGAGGGATCTGTAGTATTCCTCTAATTGCTCTATGTTAGCAAGATATGCGCCTCTGAAACGATAGATGCACTGGTCATCATCAGCGACACAGGTCAGGTTATTGCCATCAGCTATCTGGTGCACTAGAAAGAGCTGTGCAAAATTGGTGTCCTGGAACTCATCCACGAGAATATAGTCATATCTGGCCTTCACCATATTTTTGACAACATCATTTGTTTCAAGAAGGTTACATGCCATGGAGATCATATCGTCATAGTCAAGGAATCCATTATCACTTTTGTACTGCTGGTAATGGTCATAGAACCTTGCAAGATCACTCAGCTTTAACAGAATATCCTTTTCTCCTTCATCTATGCTCTCAGCTTCCAGATTGCTGCTTGCATATTTCTCCAGATCTTTCGGGGATACCAGATGGTCCTTCAACTGGGATGCACCTTCCAGCAAACTGGTAATAAGGTCGTATGGTTGTGGCGGGATAGCCAGGTTCTCAAAACCGAACGAATCGATGTTCTTGATACCCCAAACATGGGAATGTTCCTTTGAGATCAGCTTTGCATTCTGGTTTATGCCAAGGTAAAGGGAGAACTCGCGTATCAGGTCATTACAGAATGAGTGGAATGTGGAAACCGTAATACCACTCCCAACGCCTATTTTTGTCTCTATCCTTTCCTGCATTTCTCCGGCTGCTTTTTCCGAGAAGGTCAATGCCAGTATCCTTTCAGGAGACAGACCTTTTTCAGTGAGATCAACCACTTTTTCTGTGATGGTGAAGGTCTTTCCGGAGCCGGGACCTGCGAGGATGAGTAGGGGTCCATCGGTGTAGGTGACAGCTTTGGTTTGTTGTGGATCAAGATCTGTGTTTGTCATTTGTCTGCCTCTTGATTATTAAAAGGAATAAATGTTGCTGAGGTCATATGTGGGAGTCTCATACACTTTTCTGGGCGTATGCTTTTTTTTAATAAAATACAATGAGATATCAACTGGATGCTGTTAATAATATTTCATAGTTCATCTATTTATTGTCAAATGTGTGATTTGCAGGTAAACTTGTATTTAATCACTGGTTCCAATCAAATGGACGTTTGAGTTTTCCATAGTTATTACTGAAGCACACTCGTTCTTTTCCAATAATACTGGTGGGAAGTATGAAAGACTTTGTTCACCACTTGATTATTCAGATATTTTTGTTGAAGATGGAGTTAGAAAACGCAAAAGCGTCTCTGAGTTTTGCTCATTTTTATCTTTTTTAAAATTGATTTTCATCATTGTCAATTGTATAAAACCAAATAATAATATATTTATGCAATGAATGTATGTATTCCCCACACATTATAGATAAATTTTATAGAATATCTTGGATCATTACGAAGAAATAAATTGATGAAGAAGGGGAATGCATGGAAATTATTTCAAAAAGTGTCAGTAGTTTCAATTTTTCGTTCAATAGTATTCTTTTTTTGAATGCTACTCTCCGTGGGGTTTACAAATGAAAGGCCGAGTGGATCCAAAGCTGAGTTTGCTTAGATTGAACAAACTGATAAGTTGGCTGAAATCTGAGAGGTCGAGGTTGGAAAAAGAAAAGAACACATTCATTCTGGCTGATGTTCTTAGAGTAAATAAAAAATTAATGCGTGGTAGATTCTTTTATTATGTAGATCTACGAGTTTCAAAAGATAGTTTAAATTATTTAGAACGAAGGTACAATCCATTTTTGATACGGGAAGGTCGTTCATATAAATTGAATTTTTTGATCGCTTCATGCACAAAATGCGAATCTGCTACTGATTTTCGCCTAGTGTTCGATAAAGAACCAAGTTTTGAAATTGGTAGGTCATATCGATTGGAAAACATCCCCCCCCTTGATATTATTGATAGAGAGATCAAAATTCTGGATGATATGAAGGAGACTGAAAGCCCGCTAAAAAATATGTTATTCGGGACTTATAGTGCCAAACAATCATCTCTACCTAATACATATGTCGATCCTAAACTCAATGAACGCCAAAAGGAAGCGGTTTTGAATGCTATTAATACCGATGATTTTCATCTGATCTTAGGTCCACCTGGCACTGGTAAAACAACTATTATCAGTGAAATGTGTAAGTTATTTGCAGAAAGTGGCAAAAAGGTGTTGTTAACTTCATGGATGAATGTAGCAGTGGATAATGCTCTGGATTCTATTCTAAAGGATGATTCTATTAAAAACGAACAGGTTTGTCGTCTTGGTGCGGGGGATTTCAAGATCGCTGAAAGTATTCTTCCTATAACGATCCCAGCAACTAGTTTTGGGACTTCAAACACAATACGCAATGCGAATGTAGTGGGTTCAACTCTTGCCAGTGCCTATCATACCAAAGGATATGAGGAAAAACCGTTCGATATTGTGATCGTTGATGAAGCAGGTGCTTCTACAGTGCCTGAAACATTGCTGGCTTTAACTCTTGCAAAGAAGTTCATCTTAATTGGTGATCATCTACAACTTCCTCCCATTGTTGGAGGGGATAGTACTGAGGAGTGGATAAAAGAGAGTCTTTTTGAGAAGCTGTGGAGAATGTATCCGGAAAAACATACTATGTTGAATACTCAATATAGGATGGATGAGAAGATCTCAGAAATATCTTCCAAAAACATATATGGTCAGCTCGGTGGCATTATTACTTCAGAGTCAGTTCTAAAAAGAAAAAATCCATTTGAGCAAATGAATGACTTTTCGTTAAGCAATGACGAAAAAAAGTTGGTTAGTAAAACATCACCAATCTGTTGGCTACATGTTAATGGAGATATCAAATGGATAAACAATGGTCCTTCTCATTCTGCTAACAACATTGCGGAGATAGAAAACATTGAAAAGGTTCTTGATATACTTGTGAATAAGGAAAAAGTGGAACCTAACAGAATAGGTGTTCTATCTCCTTTTCGCTATCAAGTATCTTCAATGATCAATGCATTTGAAGAATATGTTGAGAAGGGTGTTGTCATCAATACCATTCATTCATTTCAGGGAGATGAAAAAGATATTGTAATTATTTCGCTGGTTACAGAGAAGATTGATTCCTCACGAATATATGAAGATATCAGACTCTTGAATGTTGCTATTACAAGGTCTAAATTCAAGCTCATAATTGTTGGGAATACTAAAATGACTGCTAAAAAGAATAATGTTTCCGAAATGCTTGCAGACCTACGAGAAACAGCGATTAAATGTAATGGACATTTAGCAAATAATGCACTTAGGCCGGATTCAAATGTGGAATTAAGAGTTCATTCAGAAAAAGAGACGCATTTTGCAAAAGAAGCTAATGAGATAGCACAATTAAAGAAAAGTACTTTCAGTAGGGGTGGATTTAGATATTGATTTCTTGGTTTTTTCAAGTTTTATACTAATGATATCGAATCAACTACATTTAAATAAACTTAAATCCTTGTGGTGCTGACCATGACTTTCGAGGAACGATTAGAACAACTGAAAGATGAACTCCAAAAGGAAGACTTTCTGGAGGCAAGAGGACTTGGAAATGAAATTCCTTTCTGGATATTCGATTATCCGGCAGATAAGGAGCTTCTTGTGAGAAATACCGTAGACAAGATTGTAACAGGTCTTGACAAAGAGTCCATCACTGTACTAAATATAGATATGTATGATACTTGCCTTGAAATATTGGAACAGATCCCAGAGGAGAAGATCATCGCCCTTGAGAAGAAGAAAGGTTCAGACGCGCTGCTGAAAAAACTTAAACTTATGCTGAAGCCGGATGTTCTTAGAAATTCCATAATGGCAAAGGTTGAAGGTGCGAAAGATCCAGATATTATATTTCTGACAGGTGCCGGGAAAGCATGGCCAATGATAAGATCACATTCGATCCTGAACAACTTACAGCCAGTATTTGATAATACCCCGCTTGTGTTATTTTATCCAGGGGAATATAGTGAATTTGACCTGAGCTTATTTGGTAAGCTGAACGCCAAGAATTATTATAGGGCTTTCAGACTGATCAACATTTAATAATTTTCAATGAGTGCTTATTATGACAAACGGAATCAAAATCGAAGACCTGTTCCTAAAAGATGTGAAGAGAAACATCAATGGTGTTATTAAGGTAGATCAGGATGATGAGGCAAGTATATATACAGAACTTGATGAATATGTTGTGACCAAAGAATCAAGGGAACATTTTGATAAGTTCTTCACCAGATACTTAAATACTACACAGGAGCCTATCGATAAGATAGGTGTTTGGGTCTCAGGTTTTTTTGGTTCTGGTAAATCTCATTTTATAAAGATACTTTCGTATTTGATGGAAAACAGGACCGTTCATGATAAAACGGCTCTTGAGTTCTTCAGGGAAAAAATTGAAGACACTCTTATTTTTGATAACATTGAGAGATCGGTCAACTATGGTACAAAGGATGTAATTCTGTTCAATATCGATTCCAAGGCTAGTACTGTTGACAGGGACAATGAGCTCATTGTCAATGTAATGATGCGGGCTTTCAATGAGAAGAGGGGTTATTACAGGGATGTTTTCTGGATCGCTGAGATGGAGGAGGATCTGGATAATAAAGGTCTGTACGATTCTTTTAAGGAAGAATTCCTGAAACTCAACGGTGATTCCTGGGAGAACAAGAGAAGCAGCTATGCATTTGAGCAGGACGATATTGTTGGTGCTTTGGTAAATTGTGGTTACCAGAGCAGGGAAGCAAATGAGAGGCTCTTCGATAATGATGGAATAGCATATCATTTTGATGTTGAGAAATTTGCTGAGAAACTCAAGAAATACTGCGACTCTAAAGGAAACGATCATCAGATCATTTTCCTTATCGATGAGATTGGGCAGTACATTGGTGAGAATAGCGAGCTGATGCTGAATCTCCAGACTATCGTGGAAGAGCTTGGTACTAAGCTTCTTGGTAAGGCATGGGTGATCGTTACATCACAGGCAGACATTGATCTAATTACTCAGGAGAAGGTAAAGGGGTATGACTTCTCTAAGATCCAGGGGCGTTTTGACACCCGTTTGAGCCTTTCCAGTGCTAATGTTGATGAGGTTATCAAAAGAAGGATTCTTGCAAAGAAGGAAGATTGTAAGGATATGCTTTCAGTTTATTTTGATGAAAAGCAGACCATTCTTAAGAACCTGTTATCTTTTTCAAACGGTACAGCTCAGATGAAGTTGTATTCGGGGTCCGATGACTTCACGAATGTCTATCCATTTGTTCCATACCAATTCATTATTTTACAGAAAGTGTTCGACCAGATAAGGCAGACCGGTTACACCGGAAAACACCTTGCTAAGGGTGAGAGATCTATGCTCAATGCTTTCAAGGAAGCAAGTGTGAAATATTGTGATGATGGTATTGGCATCCTTGTGCCTTTCTCTTCATTTTATAGTACTGTGGAGAGTTTTCTCGACCCTATTATCAAGCGTACGATCAAACAGGCAGAAGATAATGACGTTTTGAACAAAGAGGATTGTGATCTGTTAAAGATACTGTTCATGATACGCCATGTGGCCGATGTTCAGCCAAATCTTGAGAACCTTGTGGCATTGTCTGTTTCAAGTGTTGATGAAGATAAACTTGAGCTTAAGAAGAGGGTTGCTGAATCCCTGAAGAAGCTGGAAGGCCAGACGCTGATCAATAAATCAGGAGATAGTTATTCTTTCCTGACCAATGAGGAGCAGGACATCAACAGGAAGATCAAGAACCTTGATATTGACAGGCATTTGATTCTTGATGATATTTACAATACTGTTTTTACTACCAATGATATTTGTCCTGTTAAGCACAGCAAATATGTCTTTAACCGGGTGCTTGATGATAAGATCAAGCCCTCGAACAATGCGGATATTACAGTAAAGTTCCTGACACCACTTTCGGACGAGCTCACAAGGGGTAGCGGACAGAGGTCCTTGCATGGGGAGAATCTAAGCAATATAGATTCTACTGATACGCTGCTTTTCATTTTCCCTGATAAGAGCGATTTTGTGGATATGGTTAGAAAGTATCTGAGAATAAGCAAATATCTCACTCAAAACAGTTCCAGATCAAACAATGATATCCTTCACAGGATAATGCTGGACAAGACACAGGAAATGGAGAGGCTAAAAGAGTCTGCTGTTAAGTCCATTTTTGAGGGAGCTTCTGAAGCAAGGATATTCATCCATGGTAAAGAAGTTACAAGTATAGGGAACAAGAACCCAAAGGACAGGGTTAAGGAAGGGCTGGATATGTCACGGATGGTTTTGATTCCGATAGTGATGTGTTGCGTGTTCTAAGGTCGGATGATCTTGAGAAGTTCGGTTGCGGAAAATCCGAGGTCAATAAGAGAGCTTTGAAAGAAGTTCTTGATTATGTGGACATTCGTACTGAAAAGAACGATAATGTTGTTCTGAAAGAGGTCAAGAGCAGGTTCTCAGGGAAGCCTTATGGGTGGAAGGAAATGACGATATCCGGTCTTGTGGCTACACTTTTTGCAGGTGAGGATATTAAGCTGAGATACCAGAAGACCACACTTCAAGGGAACCCTGAGGAGATCGCCAGGTACCTTACAAGGAAGGACGATGCTGAGCGTGTGATCCTTGAGATACGTAAGCCTGCAGGAATGGAAATTATCAGTGATGTCAAGTCGATCCTTCGGGATGTGTTCGATAAGACGGCTATTCCTGATAAGGAAAAGGACCTTTTCGATCTTTGTCATGAGATACTGACCGAAGAGATGAGGAACATTGATAAGATCGCTGGGAAGTATGCTGAGGAGAAGCGCTATCCGGGTGAAAAGGATATTCTTGCCTACGAGAAGTTCCTGAAAAGTTTATTGAGCATTACTGATCCTTCCCAGTTCCTTGGAAAGATATCAGATGATAAGGATGTCCTTTCTGAGCTGAAGGAAAGGGTAAGCCCTGTGATGAGGTTCTTTGGCAGTCCGCAGGTGGATATTTTCAGGAAGGTTGCGAGGAAGATAGATGCTTTCAAGAGGAACGAGCAATTCCTTGACCCTGATGGAAAGTTTGCTATCAAAGATATTGGGAGAATACTGGACCTTGATGAGCCATATTCTGAGATCAAGAACCTGACCGGACATGAGCTTACTATTGAGAGCTCACTTAAAACAAGCCTTGAGAACCTAAAAGTGAAGTTCTTTGAGAAGCTTAATAGTGCTAAGTCTGAGGTAGAGGATGAACTTGGCCATCATTCAGTCCTGTCCGATGAGTTCAAACTCTCGGTGATGAGACCTTTTGAGAAGCTTGAGGTTGATGTTACAGCTTCAAATGAGTGTTCTTTTGTGAAGCTTCAGCTTGACAGGATCGATGGCGACCAGAGGATTTCTTTTGAAGAGATCAATAAACAGTTGCATGTCATTAAAGAACCTCCTGCCGATGGAGGCGATGAACCGGTTGTACCTGCTACCCGTGGAACAACGATGATAGAGCCTGCAATATTCCGTTCTGTGAGCGTTATCAGAACAGAGGAAGACCTTGATAGCTATATTAAGGAATTGCGTACAAAACTTAGTGCTATCCTTAAGGACAGTAATATCAAGGTGTGATATTTGTGGATAAAAAAAAGATAGAGGCATTTTCAAACACTGTAAGGGATAATCTCCTTGAAGAAATAAAAAAGCGTGCTTCAAATCTCGGCATCACACCAGAGGCTATTCTCCCTGTGGACAAGACCACTGATGATGCTATTGTGATCGGTGGGAAGGTCTTCAATAAGGAGATCATGCAGCAATGGAAACAACTCACAAGAACGGTAGAAGAGAAAGGCTATGAACAGGTTATGGATGAGGTCACATATACCTGGTTCAACCGTTTTGTAGCCCTTAAGTTCATGGAGTCAAACTCTTACCTCCCTATAAAGGTATTCTCTCCCGAAGACCCAGCCGACCACGAACCGGAGATCTTCAGCAAGGCAACATCCATAGACTTCCTCGACCTTAACAGAACAAAGATCCTTGACCTTAAAACAGACAACAAGGACGATGAACTTTACAGATACCTGATCCTGAAGACCTGCAACTATCTTAATGAGATCATGCCCTTCCTCTTCGAGCGCCTTGAGGACTACACCGAACTCCTCCTCCCGACAAACCTTCTCCACACTGATTCAATCATCCACGACTTGAACAGCATCATCCCGGAGGAAGATTGGCGTGAGGTCGAGGTCATTGGTTGGATCTATCAGGATTATGTTAATCCAAGAAAAGATAAGGTGTTCAAAGATCTGAAAAAGAACATAAAGATCAGCAAAGAGAACATCCCAGCAGCTACCCAACTCTTCACACCCAAGTGGATAGTAAAGTACATGGTGGAAAACTCCTTAGGTCGCCTCTGGCTTGAATCCAATCCAAATCCAACCCTACAATCAAAATTAAAATACTTCATAGAGCAGGAGTCACCAACCCCTGAAAACAAAACACATAACCCCGAAGAAATAACCCTCCTCGATCCTGCAATGGGTTCAGGCCACATCCTCGTCTACGCCTTCGATGTCTTCTACGAAGTCTACCATTCCATGGGCTACCTCGATGATGAAATTGCACCTTTGATTCTCAATAAGAACCTTTACGGCTTGGAGATTGACAACCGTGCCTCCCAGCTTGCAGGCTTTGCACTGATGATGCAGGCAAGGAAGTATGATCAGAATCTGTTCAAGAAAGACATTAAGTTGAACCTGTGTGCAATCCAGGAAACAAATAACCTACAAATCGACAGGGCAAAGTATCCCCAGGTGCACCGCCTGTACGAGTTCTTTGTTGATGCAAAAGAATATGGTTCCATATTGAAACTTCCTGCATTCGATTTCGAGAAGATGGATGAGGAATATGAGAGATTTAAGAAGGAGCCATCTTTGGATTCATTTTCAGTTTCGTTTGATATTGAGGATGTAATCAAGCAGGCAAAGGTGATGGCCAAACTGTATGATTGTGTGGTGACGAATCCGCCGTACATGGGTTCAAAGGGTATGAATTCGAAGTTGAGAACATTTGCTAAGGATAATTATCCCGACACCAAATCGGATCTTTTTGCCATGTTCATTGAACACGGTTTTGACATGATTGCTGATAATCGTTACAATGCAATGGTTACAATGCAAAGCTGGATGTTCCTCTCATCTTATGAAAAAATGAGGGAGCGCTTACTTAATGAATTCACAATAGATTGCATGGTTCATATGGCAAATATGGTTATGGGAATTGCATTTGGAACAGCTGCAACTGTCTGGAACAAGGCAAAGAAACCTGAACATAAAGGTGATTTTTCATATGTTTACTATGAAGATTTAACGAAAGAGAATGAACCAAAGCAATTCCCGATTCAGAATGACAGACTTAGTAGAGCCTCAGCCGCCGACTTCAAAAAGATTCCAGGGTCGACGATTGCATATTGGGTAAGTGATATTGTAAGAGAATTGTTTTGTGCTGAACACCTATCAAATTTTGCAGAATCTGGTGGAAGATGTAAAACTCATAATGATGAAAGATATGTGAGAATGGTATGGGAGATTTCAGAAAAATCGGTTGGTTCTGATAATATCTGGAAGTTTTATAATAAAGGCGGTTTTTCACGTAAATGGTATGGAAATTTAGATTTCGTAATTAATTGGACTGATACTGCTAAAAAATATTATTCCCTAAATGGTGGTTTAAGCAATCCTTCAACTTGGAATAAGATTGGAGTTACATGGACAGGAGTAACTTCAGGGAATACTGCTTATAGGCTAAAAGTAGAAGAATCGGAATATTCATCAGCATCTCCAACAATCTTAACTAAAGATAGAGTATCTACAAATGAAATATTGGGTTTCTTAAATACAAAGTTTGTCACCAATGCTATGGAAATAATCAATCCGACAATGCAGGTTAATGTTGGTGATGCACTAAAACTACCATTCAAAACATTTTCTGAGCTAAATAGAATAAAAGTTATAGTTGGTGAACTCATCTCGATTTCAATTGAGGATTGGGACTCCTATGAAACTTCCTGGGATTTCACTTCCCATCCACTCTTACAACCAGAATACTATAGTTCAACCCTTACAGAAACCTACACCAAACTCCGCTCTCACTGGCAGGATATGACGCTGGAGATGCAGCGTCTGGAAGAGGAGAACAACCGCATTTTCATCGAAGCTTATGGTCTGCAAGATGAACTTACACCGGAAGTTCCACTTTCCGAGATTACTCTGACATGCAATCCACATTATCGCTACAATAGCAAAAAGACGGAGAAAGAACTGGAAGCATTACTCCTGACTGATACTATCAAAGAATTCATCTCCTACGCCGTAGGCTGCATGTTCGGCCGTTACTCACCGGAAAAGCCAGGACTGATACTTGCAAATCAAGGAGAAAAGCTTGCAGACTTCAAGGCTAAGGTGCCAGATGCAGTTTTCCTGCCGGATGAAGATAACATTATTCCAATGCTGGATAAGGAGTATTTCTCGGATGACATCGTGGGCAGGTTCAAGGAATTCCTGAAATTTACCTTTGGAGAGGAGACGCTCTCGGAGAATTTGGAATTTATTGCAAAGGCGTTGTCGAAGAAGGGAACCGGAGGATCTGAGGAGGTAATTCGGGATTACTTTATCAAGGATTTCTATAAGGATCATCTGAAGATGTACAAGAAGCGGCCGATCTACTGGATGTTCACATCGGGTAAGGGTAAGGCGTTCAATGCTCTGGTCTACATGCATCGGTATGATAAGACGACCCTTGCTAAAATGAGGATGGATTATTTGCTTGAGCTTGAGGCTAAGATCGATGCACAGAGGGAGATGCTTGATAGTAACAAGGATGCTCAGGAAAAGGCGAAGCTGAGTGCGAAGATCGAGGAGATCATGGCTTATGATGAGCTGTTGAAGAACAAGGCGGATGCTTATGTGGAGATCGATCTTGATGATGGGGTCAAGGTCAATTATGAGAAGTTTGAGGGATTGGTTGGGAAGTTGTGAGTTTTTTAGAGGCTAACACAATAATCTCGAATATCATTGATGTATACAATTTGGTGATGTGTTATGAGTGGACTGAAAACAAAGTATAAAATATTGCTTTTTTTTAGTTCGTATACACCACTTTTTATGATTTTACTTCTTAAATCAATATCAGATGCCCTAACTAAATATTCTGAGATTAAACCGATTGAAATAGATGATTTTTTAATATCTAATCTTGTTTTGTCAGTTTCGATAATATTAGTAGTTTTAGTCATATTTATACCGAATTTGATTTTGCATTTAATCCTTGTCGATACAAAATCGACAATAAATAAAAAACAGTTAAAAGTAAAGTCCGTTCAAAAGATGAATCACTTGTATATGGAACATCTAGTTACTTACATAATTCCATTTTTAGCATTTGATTTTTCTGATATTTTTGATATGCTATCATTATTAATTTTACTTACAACTGTGTGTTTAATATATATTAAATCAGACATGCTTTATATTAATATAATGTTTTATATTCGAAACTATAATCTTTATAAAGTCTCTTCATATAATCATCTTGATATTCCAGTCATGTTACTATCAAAGAAAAAACATATACCCAAAAATCAAATTATTTATACAGAAGATATAGGTTCTGCATCTGAATTTTTCAGGTTAGATATAGAGGAATTTGAATGAACAATTTTCAAGAATACTTTGAACATATTAATAATATAGCCGAAAATGGACATTTTCAAATGTTTATCTTAAAATCAACGGCTAGCAGTCAAGATGAAAAGAAACGTGAAATAATTCCTGTTGATATCAATGGAACAGTAAAAGAGTTGTTTTCTTCAATTTTGTCTAAAAAATGTGATAACATATTAGAAAACGAAGATGTAACATTCAGGGATTATTTTTTAAATGAATATAATGATGATGACTTTTCAATTCCTTACATCAAAGAAGAAGACTTGCAGTCAATTGGAACATTTCAACCAATTATTTCTAAAATAAAAGATTCTGATCAGCTTGAACATATTAGAGATTTTGATGAAAAAACAATTGACAAACTGAAAAGCTATGCAATATATGTAACATATTTGAATGAAGCAAAAAATGCTACTGAAAATTGTATTTTTTTCAGAAAATATGGTTCTGGTTTCAAATTATCAAAATCAAGATCAAATTTATTACAGTACAAAAATGGAAGATTTGATAAACTTGACGGAGATGTTTTCAAATGTGATGAGTTCATCGATGCTATTTATTATGAATGTATTCCAGATGCAGACTAGGAATTAGAAGATTCTGAATCTAATAAATTAAGCAGTTTATTCATATTAAGACCGCATGATTTTGAAAAAGATTTTTCATTCCATGAAATTTATAAAAATGAAGCAAGGTTGATTTTTAATTTCCTTTTGGCTCATGAGAATGTATCGATTGATGAAACTTTATTTGGAGAAATTGAAAACAAAATCTCTTATACAAGTGTATTATCTCATTTAAAAAGAAATAATTTCACTGAGGATTTTGAATTTGAATCTGTCAAAGAAATATATGATATAGCAACTCAAAATTACATCCTAAATTTTGAAATTAATGAGGACAATTCGATTGTTGTTAACAATAAAGACGGCCTGAAAGATTTTTTAATTGTGTGCCAACATAAATTGTATCGAGGTTTACTCGATGATGATCGGATTTTCAAAGGTGTTGGAAAAGAATTAAAAAGAAGATGAAAGATTTAGACATCAATGTGGTGATTCGATATGGTGTGTCTTTGACTGCAATGAAAATTCAGACAAAGAAATCTCAATCGCATACAAAGAAGCTGGAATAATTTTATATGTATAACGAAACTGAATTGAGCAGTACAAAAAATAATCCCACCACACAGGTTCACAGAATCATTAAAACAATTCAGAGCTTTAATTCATAAATCACATTGTCTTATACACTCTCCGGATGCATCAATATGGTTAATGTAGAGAAAACAGCCCAAACGCTTCTCAAGAAATTTGCCGAAAAAGAAGACTATGAAAAACGGAAGATAGTCTTTTGGTATGACAAGGATGAAACGGCAGATGAAGATAGCCTTGCTCAAATAGAAGAAGAGCTGGCAAAGCATGATATCAAAATAAAGGTACTTGCTGACAACTTTTTTGAGGTCAAGAAGTTTCTGGAGGTTGAAGATACTGCTTCGAACTATTTGATCTACTCTCCGGCTGAAGAAAGAGGTCCTGAGGACAACTGGCTTCTGGACATTCAGATGTATTCAGGACGGTTCGAGAACAGCAGGATATCGGACATCAAGAGTGTGCTGGAAATAGATGGGTATGATCTTGACGAATTCCTTGAAAAGAGATACAAGTTCTTCGTCAGCAAAAAGAGGACTGACTCATTTTTGCGCTGGTATCAGGCAGATTGGAAAGAAGAAGAGTTCTTGCTGGGCTTTTTGGCTGTATTTTCCGGCTCCCAGTCAGTTGATATTCGTGAGATCCTGAGAAATCTGTTAAAAGGATCCCTTCAAGAGGAACATAACAAGATCTGGGCTGATATCACTAAGTTCGAGCTTGAAGGTGATTTCTGGGATATGATCAAACGATATTTCGGGTATGATTCCGAAGCTCCAATACTTAAAAAGCTATTCCTGAGTTTCATTATCACTCACATTAGCAGGAACACAAAACTAGACCTGAGTTCCTATGAAGATTATATCAATAAGAAGGGCAACGAATGTGAGATCTTCACACGCAACTGGATGGACCATGCAAAGGATTCTGAAATCTTTGACGAGTACTGCCAGGATGTTCTGACTGAGAACAGCTCTAAGGTGGAAAACGACCTTAAGAGCATCATCAAAAGTAGTGATATAGCGGATTATGTTGAAGCTGAGGCTACAAATTTATTCGATAGGGCTGTGATCAGTAGCATTGCTATAGATCTTGAAAATGGCATGGAGAACTTCGATTCATATCTTGGATGGATAGCAACAAGAAAGACAAAACACGGGTATACAAAATACCGTGAACTATATCTTGCACTTGAAAATGCTATCATGCTCCATTCTTTTGCAAAGGACCTCAAAGATGAGGAACTCCATGGTAAAAAGTTGAAGGACCTTTTCCATGACTATGCCAATAAGCATTATCTCATGGACCAGTATTATCGCAAATTCTATTACTACTTCGATAAGAACAGGGAAGAGGATATTCTCAAGAACACACGTGAGCAAGTGGAAAAGCTCTATAACAATAGATTTATGGACCGCCTGCTCAGCCAGTGGAGTGAAGCTATAAACAACGAGACAAATGGGATCTGGAACGTAGAACTTGTAGATCATCAGAACGAATTCTACAAAAGACATGTTGATCGGGTCCTGAGTCGTAATGACAAGGATAAAATTGCAGTTATCATTTCTGATGCACTAAGATATGAGGTTGCAGCAGAGCTTCAAGAAGTGCTGAATAAAGAGACACCTGGTATAATTGAGCTAAATACCATCACAGGCAGCCTCCCCTCATATACTAAATTAGGTATGGCAAGTCTGCTGCCGCACAAAACTCTTGAATATAGAGATGGACGCATTTTTGCTGATGGTCTTAGTACTGAAGGCTTGCAGAATAGAGAAAAAGTACTGAAGGCAGCTTTCACTGATTCAGTGGTCTTGAATGAGAAAGATGTAATTAGCCTCAAAAGAGAAGAAGCAAGGGAAAAGTTCAAAGGAATACGTCTGTTCTACATTTATCATAACAAGATCGATGCCATAGGTGACCATTCTGCTTCGGAGCATAATGTATTCAATGCTACAGAAGAGGCTGTTAAAGAAATCAAAGATGTGATAGGCAAATTAGTAAACGATCAGATCGTAAACAACTTTATTGTTACGTCAGATCATGGCTTTATTTACAAAAGGGATGATCTTGGAAACATTGATAAAAGAGAAACTTCCGACTTTGACAAAGAACAGATAGTTGAATCTAATAAGCGTTTTATCTTAACAACTGAAGATATTCAATTAAAGAACACGCATAAATTCAATATGTCAAAGACCTTTGATTCTGACAAGGAACTATTCCTATACACCCCTCAAGCAGATCTGAGATTCAAATTGCAGGGCGCTGGAAGCAACTTCGTACATGGTGGTGTATCACCTCAGGAAGTTGTAGTTCCACTTCTGAAGTATGGATACAAGAAGACAGCTCAACTCGAGAAAAAAGGTATCAAGACCGGAAAAGTTGGACTTGCCCTTACTACCCCTACCAGGAAGATCACAAACACTACCTTCAAGGTCAGCTTCCTGCAAACGGAAAAAGTGACCGACAAGATGCTTCCTCGTCACTGTCGCATATCCCTGTGGGATGCAGATGGTAACAGGAAAATAAGTGATGAAAAAGTGATCATTGCTGATAGCACTTCAGATGATGCGACTGAAAGGGTATATTCAGTGGTATTGACATTAACCAGTGACGTTGAAAATAAGGTTTATTATCTTCATGCTATTGATGAAGACAAAAATGAACTTAACAGGGAAATATTTGACCCGATATCCTTTAACGTTGACCTCCTGGTGACAGATGATTTCTTCTAAATACGATTATGAGATTTAAGGACAGATAAAAATGACAGACTCAACATTAGATCTTGAAACAGATAGAAAGCTCAATGAGTATTTCCCGGGCAAGGTTGTGAGGAAAGATCTCACGAAACTTGTAAAAGTTGGGCATAATGTGCCTGTCTATGTCCTTGAATATCTCTTAGGAATAAATTGTGCCACAGATGATGAGGATCTCATTCAGGACGGTGTCCAGAAGGTTAAGAGAATACTCTCTGACAATTATGTTAGTCCTCATGAAGCGGAAAAGATCAAATCGAAGATCCGTGAGAATGGCTATTACACCATCATCGATAACATTGTCGTAAAACTAAACGAAAGAAGGGACATTTATGAAGCCACCTTCAACAACCTTGGGATCTCAAACGTAGAAGTGGAACCAGAGTACGTAAAAAAGTTCGATAAACTTCTTGGTGGTGGGATCTGGTGTATAATCAAAATGGAATATTCCACCGAATCAGGTTATTCTCCATTTGTCATAGCAGACCTTAAGCCAATACAGATCCCAAATATAAATGTCAATGAATTGATCGAGCAGAGAAGGAATTTCACCAAAGAAGAATGGATGGATGTGCTGCTAAGGACCATCGGTATGGAACCGACTTTACTGGAAACGAATGTAAAATGGCATCTTCTGGAACGCCTTGTACCACTCGTCGAGAACAATTATAATCTGTGTGAGCTTGGACCCCGAAGCACCGGTAAATCCCATGTTTACAAAGAGATCTCCCCCAACTCAATCCTTATGTCAGGTGGTCAGACAACTGTGGCAAACCTGTTCTATAACATGAGTACAAGGCAGGTAGGTCTTGTAGGGCACTGGGATGTTGTAGCTTTTGATGAGGTTGCAGGTATTAACTTCAAAGATAAAGATGGGATACAGATCCTCAAAGACTACATGGCATCAGGTTCCTTTGCACGTGGCAAGAGCCAGATAAATGCTAATGCATCCATAGCTTTTATCGGCAATGTCAACCAGAGTATATCTTCATTGCTCAAAACATTCCACCTTTTTGCACCTTTCCCGGATGCAATTAACAATGACAGTGCATTCTTTGATAGAATGCATTACTATCTTCCTGGTTGGGAAGTGACAAAGTTCAGGCCGGAACATTTCACTGATCGGTATGGCTTTATCGTGGACTATCTTGCAGAGTTCCTGAGGGAAATGAGGAAGAGGTCGTATAGTGACAATATTTACAAATACTTCAATCTGGGTAATAATCTCAACCAGAGAGATGTCATTGCTGTCAAAAAGACCGTTTCAGGTCTGATGAAACTGATCTATCCTGATGAGAACGCTACCAAAGAAGAGGTACAGGAGATCTTGGAATATGCAATGGTAGGTAGAAGAAGGGTAAAAGAACAGCTCAAAAAGATCGGAGGGATGGAGTTCTTTGACGTCAATTTCTCCTATATTGACAATGAGGATATGAGTGAGAACTTTGTCAATGTTCCTGAAAGCGGTGGAAATCAGATAATTCCTCCGGGAATGCTAAAACCCGGTCAGTGTTTTGCTGTAGCTGCAACTGAGAATGGTAAAGTAGGTGTGTATAAGACCGAACTTCAGGTCAGTGCAGGAAATGGGAAATATGATACTTCTGGACTTGGTTCAAATTCGAAAGCTAAAGAATCGATCAAAACCGCTGTGAACTACTTTAAAGCAAATGCAAAGGCTATCAGCCAATCCATCTCGACTAAAGAAAGGGATTACTTCCTGAACGTACAGGATATTTATGGGGTTGGAATGGCAGAAGGAGCAAATCTTGCTGCTTTTATCGCTTTATGTTCCGGTGCACTTGAAAAACCTGTGACAGAGCAGACAGCGATCATGGGTACGATGACAATTGGAGGAGCAATACAGAACACTGAAAATCTGGCCGATCTATTGCAGGTATGCTTGGATGCAGGTGCTAAGAAGGTATTGATACCTGCAGCTGCTACTGTGAAATTGGGAACAGTGCCACCTGAACTTTTGAGTAAGTTCCAGCTGGCGTTTTATGATGAGCCAATAGATGCAGTACAGAAAGCACTGTTCATTTCTTAAATTATGTTTAAGGCTCTGTAGAAAACCTATCAAAATTAACATCCATCGACTGGAATTGAGATTATAATCCAATATCTTGCAACACATTCCATAACATTTTTAAATCAGATTATTGTCCGAATATTGAGGATTTCTACAGAGCCAATAAATCATCAAATACTAAATGTTGAATGGTGATATGCATTCATAGCAAAAGTTCGATTTCAAAAAAAGTAAAAAGTAGCCTATCAAAATAGGACTATCTAAAGAAATTAGATGGGCCTAACCGGATTTGAACCGGTGATCGCCCGGTTATGAGCCGGGCGCTCTAACCTGACTAAGCTATAGGCCCTCACCAAAAAGAAACGAATGAGCGCCGCCAACAGGGCTCGAACCTGTGACATTCTGGTTAACAGCCAGACACTCTACCAACTGAGTTATGGCGGCACTTGATGGCGCTTCAACGCACGATTCCTCATAATGCAACTATCGGATTTAAACCTTTTGTTCGGAAGCGCCAAATGGACTGCAACAGACTTGAATTTTGCCCAATTCCGCGACAAATAAATGGATAAGGTAGATTCAAGCTCCACAATATTCGCCATAGATGATAATAGGTGCCCCACAGTTGCCGCACTTGTGATCCGGAGTGAGATTGTGATCCTTCACATCGAAGACACCCCGCACAATAACGGGCTCACCACAGGACGGACAGAAAGTGTTCTCATATTTATGTCCGAACACATTACCGATATATACATACTTCAATCCCGCCTCCAATGCGATTCGGTGTGCCGTCTCGAGGGTCTCAACGGGAGTAGGAGGAAGATGCTTCATTTTATAATATGGTTGGAACCTTGTGAAATGAACAGGCGTATCCTCACCCAAGTTCTCAAACACCCATTCGGACAGCTCACGCAACTCATCCTCAGAATCATTCAACGTGGGAATGACAAGGTTTACTACCTCAACGTGCATCCCAAGTTCCCTCGCAAGCTTTGCAGACTCCAGAACAGGTGCGAGCCGGGCACCCACGACTTCCTTATAGAATTTTTCTGAAAAGGCCTTGATATCCACCCTGAAAGCATCAAGATAAGGCGATATGTGTTCCAGTGCTTCAGGTGTGATGTAACCGTTGGTCACATAGACCGTATCCAGCCCAGCCTCTTTTGCAAGCTTTGCAGAATCATAGGTATATTCATACCATATAGTAGGCTCATTATAAGTCCATGCTATCGACCTACATCCCGTAGCAAGAGCCCGATCTATGGCCTGTTCGGGAGTTATTTCAATTGAATTAGCCTCATCAAGGCCTACCTGTGAAATTGTCCAGTTCTGACAGTGTTTGCACCTGAAATTGCATCCGATGGTCCCCAAAGAATAAACGGATGAACCTGGATTAAAATGGAACAGTGGTTTTTTCTCGATCGGATCGACCGCTTCACTGGAAACCGTAGCATAGATCAAAGAATAAAGAGTACCCTCACGATTCTCACGCACCCCACAAATACCGGTCTTGCCCTTAGAGATCCTGCAACGATGATTGCACAGGCTACACCGTACTTTCCCGTCTTCCAGCTTTTCATAGAACATTGCTTCTTTTATCATCTCATTCCCCAAGACTACATTAGAGTTGATGGTTGAAAAGGATTATTGAAGAGTTGGACCTCATGCTCAACGGCATCCATACTGAATAAAGTGGAACTAATGAAACAATAGCTTAGAGATTTGAAGAACCTAACCAATAAAATGAATCTGATCAAATAAAAAAGATAATAAAAATGTAACTATTCAGCCATCCTCACGTTTTTGATATAAACTTAGAATACTCAACACAATTCCATCAGTGCTTGATATTGATTTTACCAAAAAACAATATACTATGCCTCTATTTTAGTCACTCCCT
>NZ_JAGSOI010000035.1 GCF_023684405.1 Methanococcoides seepicolus
TGAAGGATATAACAGCATAATTAGGCACTTTCTGGCAAGATTGAGAAGAAAGTCAAAGTGTTATACTAAGAGTCTTGAAATGCTGAAGTACTCTGTTCTTCTTTTGATGAAGTACAGAAATAAAGAGTTAGCTATGTTTAGTTAACAATGCCAAATTAATTAATCAAGGTCGTGAATTCTTAAGTTTAGTGTTGAAATATAGTCAAACATCTCTAAAACTAATTCTATCTGATGAATTGAATGAAAAACTCGTGTCCATTGGTGGACGTATGGATCTGGTGGATTTTGGTTATAATAATGTTGATGCTCTTTACAAATCAGCTATAATAGCAACTCTTCATAACACTAGATCAAACGGTGCTGAAGCAATATATGCTGAAATAATGAACTGTGTGCGTCAAAAAATGAAAAAGTTAAAGAAAACGGGTGCGAAAAATCAAAATGATCACTATTTAATGTATCTTTTCAATAAACTTTTTGAATCCGATTTATTCACTGATAAGATACCTTCGTCACTATCGACTGCATTTTTAGAAGACTATAGCAAAATGGGGGATATTTTAAAAAAGTGTGAAGATCAAACTGTTTATTCAATGAACCCTGTGTGACAAAACCTGTTTGTTATGCGCATGGATGTAAACTTTATACCTTTGGTATTGGCTTCACTACCATGGATTCCATTGGATTTGGCAAAGTGTGTAATCAATTATTGTGAAATGTTCGGAGGAAAGATGAAGTTTAATTCTTCATCTGCTGCATTCCTGTTTTTAGAGCCTCCAGTAAGATATTCGGATCTGCTTCTGCCCTTTTCATCATCAAGGCCATTGCGGCATCATCGTCTAACGCTGTTTTCATATCAAGAATCATGCTACAAGTGCTGCAATATTTGCTATCATAAGGGTTTTTTGTCTTGCATCGGGGGCATTCAATGGGTTTAAGGTGCTCTTCTCTGTGCTCTTCCTCATCTTCAATGATGCCATAACTTGCCAGCATTTTCTTCTCTACATCATCACCCGACATGTGAATATATACGGCTGGCATTTTGCTATCATCTTCCCATCCGGCAATGATCCTTAATTCAGATTCCCGGAATCCACGTTTGACGAGTTCGGTTAACCTTCCGTGTCGGAATGCGTGAGGATGAACATTTTTCTTGATACCTGCATGATCGGAAAGCGTATTTATTAAATTCTGAACTGTTCGCACATCTAAACGTCGGGGAGCATCTTCGTATTTACGTGCTGTCACAAATAAAGGTGCATCTGGGTTCTCTCTTTGTGGGTGCTGGTTGACCCATAATTGTAAATCGGGTACTGCATCAACCAACCTGAGTCTTCTCATTCCGGTTTTTCCATTTACAATGATGACCGCGCCATAACGATCAAACTCTACATTCCTTATGTTCAATGCTAACAATTCCCCTATCCTTGCAGCAGAATCCCACAAAGTCATTACGAGTCCCCTGTCTCTCTGATTATCACACGCTGTAAGTAACTGCGTTATATCGTCTTGTCTTATCAACTCTGAGACTGGTAAACGGTTCTTTTGTGGTTTGGTTTTTACGCCTTCGAAGAAATCATTATCTGGTTTTAGCCACTTAAAGAACAACCGTAAATCAACGATATCGTTATGCACCGTCTTAGGCTTTCTATTCTCACGCCTATGTAAGATATAACTCTGTATATCATCTTTTGAGATATCATCGACCGGTTTATCGTTGTAGTATTTCAAAAAAGTGTATACTTTCCATAATTTAGTATTTACTGTTGATTCTTTGAACCCATTAAGTTGAAGGGATTCTTCATATTTTTCAGTATTAGTTCATTGTTTCCAGTTGTGTCTGGTCTATGTTTCATACATGTTAGTTAGTTTCTAAGGATATCAATGTTATGTAGCCCTCTGAATAGGGCTTAGGACCCTGTCTCGTAGGAGTTCGTGCGTTCGAATCGCACCTCCCGCACTACTTTTAAAAAATGATCAGCTTTGCCATTCCATAAAAAGTTCGAGATGGCAGAAGCTACTGGATTCTTAAATATCTGAATAAAAAAGGTTTGATCTCTACAGATTCAGATATCCGTGTAGAGATCCTTTTCGTACAATTATCTATTCAAATAGAACTCGATAGCTTCTGCCAGTTCCTTATGGTCCTTGGCATATTTTGCAATGTCCACTCCCTGAAGGTATGCATCACATGCTTGGACAAGTGCCTTTGCACCTGACTGTGTGCCTCCGGGGTGGGAGTGTACGCCTGAACCCATGGTAGTGATGAAATCGACATTCTCCATTACATCTATGAAGGGTTTCAGTTTCACAGGGTTAAGGCCGCCGGAAACTATGGGGCAGCATTTCTTCATGGCTCTCCAGCTATCGTCTTCGAGGATGACGTGGTGAGCAAGGTCCTCATTGACAAGGTTGATGGCATCCTTGTCGGTATCCATGATCTTTGACCATGTCTGTTCGAAGAAGTGTCCCGGTGACTTCAGATACTGGATACCGTGGGCGGCAACAACATCTTCCGCAGGTGTACCTTTCATCTTTCCGACACCGGCTGTTCCGGTGTGTATCCCTGAAGCACCGGCAAGGCGTGCGAACTTTGAAAGCACCAGTACTGAAAAACCGATGGGGTTCTCAGGTCTTGTAAAAGCTCCGTGGGCAGCTCTGTGGAAGTGCAGGAACACATCGGGATATCGTCTTCTGATGGTCTGTACAGCCATCCATCCGGCTGTAATGCCGTCTATCAGGAATGCATAGCTTCCGGGCTCGAATCCTGCATTGGTGATCATCTCACACCGTTCGATCATGGTGTCGAAATCAGCAGCAGAAACATTGAATGAGTGGACTTTCTTCTTGCCGGTTTCTTTCACAGCCTTGTCCATGGCCTCTTTCACATGAGCGACCATCTTTTCATACGGGCAGAAATCCTGATTTGCCTGAGGCTCGTCATTCTTGACAAAATCTCCTCCGCCTACCCAGAAATCGTAACAAACTTCCGCATATTCCGCTGATGTAAGTCCCATCTTTGGCTTGACTATGGTTCCGAGGATCGGCCTGTCATAAACATCAAGGTATTTTCGCATATCGTCCACAGTATAGCTCGGACCGTCATACTGTTCCAGCATGGATGGCGGGAACCATACATCCATCAGCTTCAATGCCTGGATCTCTTTCATTCCGAGGATGTTACCGACAATGTAGGTCAGTATGTTCTGGACATTTCCTCCCCTGTCAAAAAGTCTCCACGGATAAGCTATCCATACCAGCTCTCTTTCCAGATCAAGCTGATAGACCAGAGCGTTCATCGTTCTGGAAAATGCGGTCTCCGTATTTACTTTGATATTTGTTCCAGTTGATGATTCTGCAGCGATCTCCGCAGCCGCTTGCAGTACGTTCAGATCTCCACCCGGTATCAAGTGAAATACTCCGAGAAGGTATTCCCCATTGGTCGGATCCGGTAGTTCCAGATCCACATATGCCTGTTGTTTGGAATCGAGCGATTTTACCAGGTCCTCATAGATCAAACTCATATAGAAATAACAGTTTGCAATCTATTTGAGTTTTTTGAATACGTCATGTGGGGCAAAAAGGAAGTGCTGCTCACTAGCACCGTTTTTGTAAGTGGTGGTATTCTAAGGTATGGAACTTCAATATTTCAAAAAAAGAATGGAAAAAGGAAAAAAGATGCTTTAAAAAATAAGTTATGCACTTATCCATCATTTCCGATCGCTTCTGCAGGACAGGAGTCCATGGCATCTTCGCAATTCTTTTTTTCAGTATCATTCTCCGGCTGCTTGAATACAAAAGCACTCGAACCGTTGTCATTCATCTTGAAATTATTTGGAGCTTCATCTATACATCTCTGACAAGTGATACACTGATCATCCACGTAATAAGCCCCTTCTACATTTTCAGCTACTTTATTTTTTACATCTGCCATGCATAAGTCCCCCAAATTTGATCTTTACAATCCTCTTTAACTTTGTAAAGCTCTGTATTTATAAATTTCTGGACAACTCATGTGCAGATATTTGTTATAATTTAGAGAACATCCTGGAGGGCATTAGCAGCTACGTAAACACTGCCGATCCCACATATGTACTGTGTGATCCTGATGGTCTGCATGATCTCTTCCTTTGTAGCACCGGCATCCAATGCCTGCAATGCAAGAGAGCGCACTCCGTTAACAGCACCCTTTGATGCATCGAGGGACAATGCCATCAGGAGCTTGTACTTGTAAGGTATTCCATTTTCCGGGAATGCGTTATGAAGGGTCTCGTCCAAAAGGTTGACGAATTCCGGGTCATTATCTGCTATTATCTGAAGGGGGTCTTCTGGCATTTTTATTATCTCCTTATGTGTGTCATTTATTAGAGCTAACTATTTATGATGGTTCCATACCATTCATTTATCGTTGCTCATGTCAAGAACAATATATCTTTTCATGGTCATTATGTTTATCTGTAAATAGCTTTCATAAATACCAGTTATATCTTGTGATCCGGGAAATTAATATGAGCTATTCACTTCTGGCAATATCCATCTTTTTTGAGATATGCGGTACCGTCTGCATGAAAATATCCAATGGCTATTCGAACATCCCGGCATCTCTGATGATATTCGTGTTCTATGGCACAAGTTTCAGTATTTTCCCATTCGCCTTGAAGAACATCGATGTAAGCCTTGCCTATGCCATCTGGTCCGGGGTGGGGACAGCATCCATGACCTTGATAGGGATATATTATTTCAAAGAGCCTGCCACCACCATAAAGATGGTTTCCATATTCATCGTCATGGTCGGTGTTCTGGGATTAAATCTCAGTGACAAGCTGGCATGATACACTAGGAATCTACTTATGACTATTTTCATATATTGATCATGCCAGATGGATATAATTCTGGAAAGCAGTGACCTGTGGCAACAGATAAATAATTTCTACTCCCATCTTACTATGTAATAAATAATTGGGGGTAATCTATTGATATCTGTAATCTCGGTACTTGCTGATCTGTCACTTACTCTTCAAGTGATAGCTTTTGTAATGCTTCTGTATGCGATAACTCTTAAAAAAGTGGGTCTCAAGGAACATGGGAGGGCAGCTTCCCTTGCGGTATATGTTATGGTCCCTACGGTATTGTATATGTTCTATTCTATCAGTCTGGGCTTTAGGCTGCCCGAATATGAAATCATACTTGGTCTGCACCGGCTTCTCGGCGCAATAGTTCTAATCTTCATAATTCTTTTTGTGGCCAACAGATGGAGGTTCAAAAAGAAGGTTCACATGGATATTGTGGCAGTATGCTGGACTTTGAATTTTATGATGGGAATTGCTGTCTATTTGATATCTTCTTGATGTCACTTTTCTTTTTTGTCATCTGATTTTCCCATATCACACTCTCAACTGTTCCTGATCTCCAATCCTTTTCCTATGGCTTCATTAAAGGCTTGTGTACAGCATTTTCCGAGTGGATTCTTAACCTTACATTGTGACCTTACTTCACCTTTGATGGCTGTCATAACATCTTTCATGTTATCGGTGCCGGCGTTAACAACAGTTTCAATGACCTGTTCTTCAGTGATCTCATTGCAATAGCACGCATACTTCGGATCAGCACCCTTTTTGAACCAGATCGGTACTTTCAGATCACTGGTTTTGAATTTCGCTCCTGTTTCCGTGAAATATGCAACCTCGCAGTCTTCGTTCATACAGAGCAGATAATTTTCATCAATAATATCTTCCATCTTCTCTTTTTTCACAAGATGCTTTACGGTAATTGATCTCACATGTTCTCCTTGATCATCGCATATTGGGCATACGTCTTCTTCTCGCAGCAACCGATATCATCCTTCGAGCTTCTGTCACAACAAGAATTTTGGTTCAATATCTTATTATTCATTTTTAACGCTCCTCATAACATATCTCTTCAAATCCGCAATTTCAGGATTTGTTCTTTTGTTTTGCTGTTTTTCCTCTCAGGGATCTTTAAAATATCGGGCTTTTCCAATCCCTAAATAAGTGTAAATTTACGTACATATCAATTATTTTGTGTTTGATGTGGTCTTTGGAAACATTCGACGAAACACTTATAACTGATTAATCGTTATAGATGTGTGCAATCATTAATCGTGACAAATTGCACTACACCAACAAGGAGGAATACATATATGGACACATATTACACAGGTTCGATGATGGAAGAAGAAGAGAAGCTCTTTGAATGGAGAACCAGCGGCTTAAACATCGATGGCAACGGATTGTTCTTTGCTACACTGGCCGGGTCCATTGCACTTATGGTCCTCATGAGGGTTTCATCTTATAGCAGCCTCTTTTGAATGGGGGAATACCGGAATTACCGGTAAACTCCCTTATTTGTCTTGCTTTTCCTTATTTTCCTCTTATTTTTTGTATCATCGTTTGAACTGAAGTTTCTGGAAATACTTCTGATGATAGTCTTCTGCAGGGTAGAATTCAGATGCTTCTACTATCTCTGTCTTAATGCCACTATCATACTTTCCAGAACGTTCCTGCTGCTCCCTGGATTTGAGGGCAGCTTCCCTTTGAGCATCGTTATGGTAAAATATGGCTGATCTGTACTGTGATCCATGGTCAGGTCCCTGCCTGTCCTTTGTCGTAGGGTCATGTGTATTCCAGAATTCCTCTAGCAGTTCCCCGTATGTGATGACCGATTCATCAAAGAAGATCTCTATGGATTCAGCATGCCCCGTCAATCCCGTGGAAACATCCTTATAAGTCGGGTCTTTCAATGTGCCACCGGTGTATCCTACTTTTGTTGAGATCACGCCTTCGACTTTGCTGAATGCAGCTTCAACGCCCCAAAAGCATCCTGCTGCAAATATTGCTCTTTCCATTTTCGAATCCCCTCATTGATCGTTCTTTTCTTCCTCTTCCTTCTCTGAGCCCTCTGTAAAGCCCAATGATGCCGAATTTATACAATATCTTTTTCCGGTAGGTTGAGGGCTGTCATCGAAAACATGTCCAAGATGGCTTCCACATCGTGAACATTGGATCTCGATCCTTTTCATAAAATAGCTATCATCGAGAACTAGTTCCACACGATCACTGGAGATCATTTCATAGAAACTTGGCCAACCTGAGCTGGAGTCAAATTTATTCTTTGAACTGAAGATCTCCTGGCCACAAGCTGCACAACTATATACACCTAGTGTATCGTTGCGTAACAGCTCGCCTGTAAATGGTATTTCGGTCTTCTTTTCCCTGAGGATGGCATACTGTTCAGGCGTCAGTAATTTTTTCCATTCTTCTTCAGAACGGTTAATTTTTTGTTTCAATCCCACAACCTCCTTACAAAAGCTCCCATATAAAAGTTATTAATACACACTTAAATAATTTAGGTTGTAACTCTTGGGTTTTATATTAATTTCATTTGAATGTCCTTTCTTGGTCGGAGCATACGTAATACTAATATTTTTATGCAAACGTGGCCAACACTATATGGGGAAGTTTAAATGACCGGATATACAGAGCTATGCAGTTCCGATGATGTGCCGGATGGGGAAATGCGCAGTTTCGATTCAGGTGACAATAAGATCCTGGTAGCAAATCTTGGTGGCAAGTTCTATGCCATCGATGCTATCTGTAATCACATGGGTGGTAAACTTGTGGATGGTAAGCTTAAGGATAACACAGTGATCTGTCCTCGTCACAAGTGCGAATATGATGTGACATCGGGTAAGATCAAAAAAAAGCGGGTTTTTTTGTGCAGGCATTTTCCGGCAAATGTAATGACCAGATATCTTATGCTACAAAAGTTGAAGGCGGTAAGATCTACGTGGATATCTGAATACGTGGCCTTTTATTGAATGTGCAACTTCTGATGATGTTGCTGAAATTGTTGAACTCAGCTTACTGCAAATATTTAAATAAAGTTCCTGCAATCCTTAACATATGAGCCTTGTTTTAGCCGCAGTATTCCTTGCTTTTGTTCTATGTGTACTTAGTATCTTCTTGGTTCATGTTGTAAAGAAAAGAATGACCGACGCAGCAAATGGTGGCATGTACCCTAAATGTTATTGGTTTGGCATGGGTATAGCTTTTGGTCTTTTGCTTGGGATGCCTTTAGGTATTGCTATCGGAATATATCTAGGGAATGTCGCGATAGGCATTGCTATTGGTCCGGCACTTGGGATAGGCTTTGGTACTGCGATGGGTTACGTGCTTGAGAAAAAACATGTAAAGAACATTCGTCCACTGACAGAAGACGAAGCGAGGTTACAGAGGGTGTTCATTGTATTCACCATCAGTGTTCTTATTCTGGGTGTAACTGTACTTTTCAGTCTCGTTTATCTTTATGGTATTATGTAATTGATTCTTGAATGACTAAATATCTATATTAGTTCTGCATAAATAATTAATATGGAAATTCTGGACATTATTCCTTCATGGCTATCCTGGGATATTGCTACTATATTGTTCGTTTTTTTGATAGTCATATTAACTTTCGTTTCAGCGAAAATGGCAGATAGGCTCTTAAAAGCATATTTTCAGTTTGCCAGTAAAAAAATGAAGATCGATGAAACGACCTATGGGCTTGTACGACGAATAATAGTGGCGATGGTGTATTTCTCCGGTTTCCTTGTGATCATTTTTAATATTGAAAGTCTTCGTGACCTGTCCATAGCCCTTTTTGCGGGTGCTGGATTTGCGGGAATTGTCGTTGGTATGGCTGCTCAGAACACTCTCTCGAATATCATTGCGGGTGTTGCTCTTGCGACGTTCAGACCTTTCCGCGTAGGTGATCTGTTGACAATTCATGGTGAATATGGGAAGGTCACTGACATAACCCTTGGTTATACTAAGATAAAGACCTGGGATAACAGGCGTTTGAATATTCCTAATCACATAATCAGTGATGAAGCGATAATCAACTGGTCCATCGATGATCCAACGGTCAACTGGACTGTTGACATCGGTATTAGCTATGATTCCAATATTGATCTTGCAAGAAGTATCATGATCGATGAGGCAAGTAAACACAAAAATGTAATGTCTTATGAATCTATCCTGCCACATAACTATCATGCAAAAAGAGGAGATGAGATATCTGTTCTTTTAACCGAACTGGGAGATTTTGCAGTAAATCTCAGACTTTATGTATGGGTTCGAGATAGGTCTATTGCATATTCTACGGGTTGTGATCTTCGGGAATCCATCAAAAAGAGGTTTGATGCTGAAGGTATTGAAATTCCGTTCCCTTATAGGACGATCGTATACAAGAAAGATATCGAACCCTCCTCTGAGGGTGACATTGAAATGTCGCGGGAAGGACCTGCGGCTTAAATCCCTTATTCTTTTTTGAATCGCTGGCAGCGTATGTAGGATTTCAGATCGGCTTCCTTATCAAGCACAAGGCCGTTATTTTTACATATTTCAACATATGTATTGTTCCAGTTATCTTCATTTGTTTTGAGCATGAAGAATGGCAGCAACATTACACTGGTGAGTGCCATTCTCGGTCGGGCACAGTCGATAAGGACAAAATATCCTCCATTTCTTAGCACCCTTGAGGTTTCTTTTATGGATCCTCTTCTGACTTCCTCATCGGTTTCGCAGAATGCTACGCTTGTTACCACTATGTCGAAAGCATCATTCTTGAAAGGGAGTTCATCCATCGTTCCTTTGTAGAACGATATCTCCTCTTCCATTCCCTTTGTTTTTGAATGAGCATATTTCAGTTGTGTGTCGGAAAGGTCAATTCCATACACTTTACAGGTGTGCTCTGCCTTTTTCTCTATCTCTATGTCAAGGGATGCTGTACCACACCCAAGGTCGAGTACATTCATTCCTTTTTCAAGAGGTAGTTCACCTGCTGCTTTTTCGTAGTATGAATGTCCGAATCCCAGCAATGTGGCAAAAATATCATAGTTCCTTCCGCCATAGAGTAACCCGAATTCGTTCCCCTTTTCACTCATCTGATGGAATATATGTATATATTGATTATAAATTTGTTATGATGATCTATGGGAACCAGGCGGATCATAATATTTTTGTAAGGCATTGGCTGATAAATATTTTATACTACAATTCTGTTCTTTAGTACAATTAGAACAGAGAATGTGCAATTATGATGGGTCGATTTAAACACGATGAGTATATTTTCTACGGTGAACTGAGCAGTGATGGGAATCTTGTGACTTCCCTATCTCACGATGGCGGAACTTTTGAGATGTCCGAGCTTGCTTTGCTTCCACCTGCTAAACCTTCTAAGATAGTCTGCATTGGTCTGAACTATATTGACCATGCTATCGAACTTGGCATGGATGTTCCTACCGAGCCTGTCATATTCATGAAGCCACCTTCTTCGGTCATAGGGTCTGGTGATAAAATAGTTTATCCTGCAATGAGCCAGCGTGTGGACTATGAAGCGGAGCTTGCAGTCGTTATTGGGAAGAGGTGCAGGAACATCGATCACGAGGATGCAGGTGATGTCATTGCGGGGTATACATGCTTTAATGATGTGACTGCTCGGGACCTGCAGCAGAAAGATGGGCAGTGGACACGTGCAAAGAGCTTTGATACTTTTGCTCCTCTGGGTCCGTTCATTGTTCCGGAAGAGGACTTCGATCCCAGTGATGTTTCTATTAAATGCAGGGTGAATGGCGAAGTACGACAGGATTCCAGTACTTCGAACCTCATATTTGACATGCCGCATCTGATAGAGTTTATATCAGATATAATGACATTAGAGGTAGGTGACGTTATTTCTACCGGTACTCCTCCAGGTGTGGGGGAATTACTGCGCGGGGACGTTGTTGAGGTGGAGATCGAAGGTATAGGCACTTTGGCGAATGAGGTAATATAATGCTATTTGACCAGATCAACAGAGAACTTGAGCTTACTGAACGACATTTGCTTGTTCTTAAAAAGGTCATTGAGAAGGGGCCTATAGGTATATTGAAACTTGCTGAAGAGACAGGGATGCCTACGCATAAGGTAAGATATTCTTTGCGTGTCCTTGAACAGGAACATCTCATAAAGCCATCATCTCATGGTGCTACTGCCGGAGATCTTGCAGAAGATTTCATTGGGAAGTTCGAGGATAATATAGGTAATATACTGGAGAAGCTAACACAGATAAGGCAGATCGGGTTTAAGTTCTGATCTATCTTTGTTTTTAATTATAATTTATTATGTTCTACAATTCATTTGATCCTATGAGGGTATTTAGATGACCTTAAGTGATGAAGATAAGATTACTATTGAGAAATTTGCGCTTCAAAACGCTGTTAAATATGGAAAAGCACCTCAACTTGGGGCTGTTATGGGAAAGGTCATGGGTTCATGTCCTCATCTTCGTCCTCTTTCAAAAGAGGTTGGTCCTGTTATTCAGCATGTCCTTGATGAGGTCATGAAAGAGGGGCCTGAAGAATGGCAGGCAAGACTTGAGGTGATAGCGCCTGAACTTATTGAGGAACTGAACACGAAAAAGGAGCCTGATAAAGGGCTTAAGCCTCTGGATGTCAAGGAGGGTGAGAGTGTTGTAATGCGTTTTGCACCGAATCCGAATGGACCACCAACTCTTGGTAGTACCCGTGGTATCGTTGTGAATTCGGAATATGTCAAGAGGTATGGTGGCAAGTTCATCATTAGATTTGATGACACAGATCCTCAGACCAAGCGTCCTATGCTTGAAGCATATGACTGGTACCTCGAGGATTGCGAATGGCTTGATGCAAAACCGGATGAGGTGGTCATCGCTTCTGACAATATGGAGGTCTATTATGAATATGCGAGACAGCTCCTCGAGATGGGTCACGCTTACGTGTGTTTCTGTGATGGTGGCGATTTCAAGAAGTTCAAGGATGCTAAGAAGCCATGTCCTCATAGGGACCATGCACCGGAAGTAAATCTTGAGCACTGGGACAAGATGCTTGCAGGCGAATATGAGGAGAAGGCTGCGGTTGTGAGGATAAAGACCGATATCGAACATAAGGATCCTGCTATGCGTGATTTTGGTGCTTTCAGGATAGTGAAGACAGCTCATCCTCGTCCTGAAGTTGACGATAAATATGTCGTATGGCCATTACTTGATTTCGAGGGTGCAATTGAGGACCATGTGCTTGGTATGACCCATATTATCCGTGGTAAGGACCTGATGGACAGTGAAAAACGTCAGGGCTATATCTATAATTATCTGGGCTGGGAATATCCAAAGACAACTCACTGGGGTCGTGTGAAAATGCATGAGTTCGGTAAGTTCAGCACAAGTGGTTTGCGCCAGTCCATCGAGGATGGCGAATACTCCGGTTGGGATGATCCAAGGTTGCCTACGCTTCGTGCTCTTAGAAGAAGGGGTATCAAGCCTGAAGCTATTCGTAAGTTCATGATCGATATGGGCGTTGGCGAGACTGATGTCAGTCTCAGCATGGATACCCTCTATGCGGAGAACAGGAAGATCATCGACACTATTGCTAACAGGTACTTCTTTGTGTGGGACCCTGTGGAGCTTGAGGTCGAGGATGCGGTATGTTGCACTGTGAATCCATCCCTTCATCCTTCTGAGGATAGGGGAGTGCGCTGCATTGATATCGGTTCAAAGTTGCTGGTATGCAAGAGCGATGTCGAGTCTGCTGAAGTGGGCGATATGTTGCGTATGAAAGATCTGTATAATATAGAGATCACTTCTGTGTCACCTTTGAAATGTAAATGTATCGGCGATTCAATGGAAGATGCAAAGAGCAACAAGATGCGTATAATCCACTGGGTACCTGATGATGGTATTCCTGTGAAAGTACTTGCGCCACAAGGTGAATTTATCGGTATAGGTGAAAAGCAGATCGTGGATGAACTTGACAATGTTGTCCAGTTCGAAAGATTTGGCTTCTGTCGTATCGATTCTGTGGATGATGGCGTTGTCGCTTATTTCACCCACAAGTGAAGTTCAAAGTGTATGAATGAGGCCGGCCTTTCCGGTCTCTTGGTTTTTAATTTTGAGTGGTAGTATGGATTGGAACAGGTGGAAAAGGTATTATGGTGTAAAGCTTAGGGTTGCTGCATTCATTTTTGGTATTATTGGCTGGTTCCTTCCTTTTGTTTCTATTTTCGGGTCACATTTTGAGCAGCAGCTCTTAGGTTTGGAAACGGTTGCAGGATCAACGACGTTTACAATTGGGATAAAGGTCTTAATATTCTCAGCTATCATTTCAATTGTGAAATTCCAGAATGTTATTATGGAAAAGCTAGAAGAGCGTCAAATGTTATTCTCTTTCCTGAAAAAAGCTTACGCTACAGCAGTTTTCGGATGCATTTTCTGGATCATCATTCTATTGATCTGATGTGTCCGAATTGAAATAAGTTATAAGAAGTCAAAAAAGGTTAAAGCGGTGACCGAAAGGCCACCAAATTCATTTTAAAGATCACTCTTCAGTAGGTTTTTCAGGTGCAACTGCTTCGACTGCTTCAACAGGTGCTTCAGCTACAACTTCTTCAACAGGTGCTTCAGTTACAACTGGTTCAACAGGTGTAATAGATGCGGCTGCCATGCGATGTGGAGGAACTACCTGAACTTCGGTCTTCCTGATCTCTACTCTTCTGAGTGGGTAAATGGACTTTGCTTTCCTGTAGATGTTTGCGGAAAGTTTACCGACAATAGCCTCTTCGACAAACTGCTCGAAATCGAGTTCAGATGCGCGCTTTGCTGTTGTTTCGGTCATGATGTCCCTGAGTGCCTTGATCTGGCTTGTCCTTGCTCTCTTTACAGTGAAGCATATAGGTTTAACCCTGATCTTGTAGCCATCCTTTGTCTTGACATTAAGGTTAGTGTCGATCCTGGATGTCTGGCGTTTTACAATGGAACGGAGGTAGTCGGTTGTGATCTCGTGACCGATGAACCTTGTGTTTGCAACATCGCCTGTGACGTTGTCGATCTCCATCTTAAGTTTTATGTTGTGTTTTGAGAAATCGTTGGTAAGTTCGCCAACGGTGGTTTCTACAATACGACCAATAAGGCTTTCTGGATCGTCAGTTGGAGTTAAACCGATGTGGTTGCTACCAATGAACTTTGGTGCTACGATGTTATACCACTGTTTTAATTTCCACTTATCCAATTTCCTTTGTACTCTCTTTTTAGCCAAGTAATTCCTCCTCTGTGATTATTATTTATGTGTTCGACCAATTCCCTGATCGAACGAAGATGTGATGTTCGTGATTCTGACCGGTAAAATTCCCGTTTGATAGGTTAATTAATAGCGTGCCTATACTGTAGGCGTCTATATATAAATAAATCGGTACATGAAAGGGATATCACAGGAAGCGAATTCCCTTTGGTACCTCTCCTACCCTTTTTCTGAACTCCTCTGGCCAGTTTTCGGGGTCTAGTCCCTTCTGTGCAAAGAACGCGGATGCCCAGCGTTCAAGTCCTACACCTGAACAACCAGACCACAGTTCTTCACCGGTCTGGGATTTCACATTGAAACCTGATGGATACTTATTGCCATTGATACTGACGTTCTGGAACTCCAGCCATTCTCCATCATCTCCTCTGTATGGCAGTGGTGCCTCATAGTCGGTTGTGCCTGCCTCACCCTGCTCAGAAAGACCTGTAAGCCCTTCCTGTGCCATGAACCATGGGGTTACCCAGGCCTTTCTCCACTCGAGGTCAAGTATCTCATTGAATATGTGCATGTATCTCTCATGTAACTTCTTGGCTGTCTCAATGACCTGTTCCTTGGTACCGAGCCATACTACCTCGACACGGTGGAACTCGTCCACACGTTCCATGCCGTGAATTCCGCCACTCTCGTAGCGGTGTGATGTTCCGGACTTGTCAAAGACCTTTATTGGGAACTCATCGGTAGGTATGGTCTCTCCCTGCAGATACATCCAGAACGGTGGGCACTGTGCATAACACAGTCCGCCGATAGGATCTCCGATCTTTGATTTGATGAGCTCGGTAGGCACTTCATGTGTGACCTTGTAATGGTCGGATACCTCTTCCCAGTACGCAGGGTCCCTTGTCTTTGGAGGGCACACATAGTATATCTCAGGGTAAACCCCCTTTGCATGTCCGGATTTCTGCCAGACCTCCCATGGGACAAGTTTCGGGAAGATCATTTCCCTGTATCCGAGAGGTTCAAGAAGCTCGTCATAGACTATCTTCTCAAATGTCCTGAACATCTTTGTGGACTGCGGGCCGTGTATCCATTGACCACGGCTTGCACCCCGCTTGATCCATCCATGTTTCATCATTTCTTGGGTAGGGTCTCCGGCGAACGTGTGTTCCTTCTTGTCACTTTCCCAGAGGATCTGCCAGTGTTCCGCCTTGCCGCCATAATCCTTTGCCCTGACCTTCTCTTCCATAAGGGTCAGTATCCTGTCAGGAATACGTCTCTCAAGCTCGGATTCTCCAACATCCAGCTCCAGAATAAGACCGCCCTCTACTTTTGATATATTGCTTACGTGAGGGATGTTCATATTCCCAATTTCCCCTTCCGCAGGCATTGATATCGTAAACTCCTTGACATCGACACCGCGAATGCCGATACGGAAATCCTTTCCAAGTTTGGCAGCAAGTGGCTTTCTCAGGCGTATGATGGCATCGTGTGCCCTGACATACCTTCCGGATTCAATGGTGAGCTCGATACTTCCGTCCACAATATCCCACTGTGTGATCTTCGCTCCCTGCCCTTCAGGTGCTCCTTTTTTAAGGATGGTATTGTTTGCCTCATCAAAATACTGGGCAATAACTTCCTTTGCACCGGTCGGGTCGGCACTGGTTTTGAATGCTCCTTTAAGATTGAATTTAAGTTCCATGCATTTTTCCTCTTGAAACTGACCGTGATAAGATGGGCCACTATCATAGTATCTCTGATAATTAGCAAATAGTGGTCTAATTAATTGGATTGTTCGCTAAAACGAACAGTTATGAAATAGGCTTTAGATTTAATAATTTTTCCAACAAAAGCAGGTGGGTACCAGAATGAATATGATCATTCATTTTCCCAGAGATGGCGATTCTCATCAAGGAATCTATGCTGGTCTTCCGTTCTTGACTTTGTATATATCAATGCAGCCGGGTGGAATATCTTGAGCACGTTCTTGCCTTCAAGCATCTCAACAGCTCCCCATTCCATCTTATGGCCACTACAAAATGCTTTCTCTGCAGTGTTCCCAAGCAGGACTATAAGGTTCGGGTCAAGCAGTTGAATCTGCCTGGTCAGGAAAGGTTTACAGCAATCCAGCTCCTTTTTGTTGGGATTGCGGTTATTTGGTGGCCTGCACTTGATAGTATTGATGACAGCCCAGTCAGAGCTTTCAAGTCCCATATATTCAATAAGATCATCCAGTATCTTCCCTGCACGACCACAGAAAGGCACGCCTGTTTTGTCTTCGTTCTTTCCCGGAGCTTCACCTATGAAAAGCAGTTTCGGCTCATCCGAACCCTTGCGTACGACCTTGTTAATGACCGTTTCAGAAAGAGGGCATGCTGTACAATCAAGGATGTCCTTCTCCACATCTTCTAATGTTGTCCATTCGTTTTTCATTCTTTGTCCTCTATCTCACATATCACATCTTCAGCTATCTTTGCGTTCATCAACAGATCATCAACAGTTGCTATCAGGGATGATATCTTCTCGGTCCTGATCGTAATAACAGCTTTTCCATCTCCAATCTCAGTTTCCATGTTCGAGAGATTGTCCGGTTTCAATGAAAGGGCGACCTTTTCAGCGATGCTGGGTGCATCAGTACTGATAAACTCAAGGGTAGTGGATATTATCATGTTCTCACATCAGGAAAGCTGTTCAGCAACGATGTCATCTACAAGGGCAATGAACTCCTCTATCTTTTCCGGCTCTACAGAAGCTCCGGATGCGATATTGTGTCCGCCACCTTGCCCGCCAACCGCATCAGCCGCTGTTCGCATGGCATATGCAAGGTCAAGTCCTTTGCTGACAAGTTCTCTTGTCCCTCTTGACGATATCTTCACTTTACCTTCCACCTTGTTAATGGCAACAAAAGGCATATCGGGATGGATGTATCGTATGACAGTGCTTGCTATCATCCCTGTGGACTCGAGGTCATCACCTATCAGGTAGTAGATACTCTTCCCCTTTTGCAACAGTCCCTCAGCTTTATTTATATCGTTGACAATTGCTTTCTGGCTCTGGGTGGTCATCTCCTTTGCTTCTTCAAGGGTGGAATCATCTCTCATGCAAAGGGAAAGTGCAAGTCCTGGAACCTTCTGTTTTCCACAAGTGTTCATTATGGCAACAAGGTCATAGACGTTCTTCACAACTTCATTGTTCAGAACATAAACATCACCCACAGCAGCATCGATAGCTTCAGGACTTGCTCTTTTTGTAAGCTTCAATACAATGGTCGATATCAGCTTTTGCAGTTTATCATTGTCCATTGAATCGATGTCGCCATGTATCTCGAGCATGTCAAGGAAACTGTCTATCTTTTCACGATCTCCTGTGATGTCAAGATAAGGCTCGGGTGTGTTTTCCAGTATATCAGCAATGTCCCCACTGCCTACTTTCAATCCCTTCTTGATGGAAATGACTCCGGCTTCCACAGCCTCGTCCAGTATTATCTTGTTCGCCGTTTCAAAAAGCTGCTTATCCCCAACTGCGCCTGCAATTGCAATGCCGGCAAGGTCTACATTTTCATGATCAAGCCCCTTTGCTACTAGATATGTAGTCGTAGCTCCGCATAGGTGGACAGCACCATCGATGCCGAACATATGCGGATTTATCATGGCCTTGGCAGGTGAATCTCCGACCGGTTTATGGTGGTCGATGACAATTGTATCGTGCAGTACCTTTCCAATGATATCTGGTTGACCGCTGCCCATGTCACAGAAGATAACGATATCTCCTTCGTTAGTTGTCTCATTGATCATCTCGGCAACACTGTCTTCGAGCCGGCTTACGATCGTAAGGTGATATGGTATGTTCTTTCTGAGGAGCGCCTGGCAGATGATAGCAGCAGATGATATTCCGTCAGCATCGTTATGGGAAATGACACGTGCATGGCTGTATTCTTCTATAATGTCTGCTATCTGCTCTGCAAGTTCGCTTATTTTTTGCATTTCTATCAATCATATCACCCGTATGTACAACCTTAAATCTCTAATGAACAACAAAATCCCGGTGTTATCGAACGACCTCTCCGGGTCCGGTATAACTTCCACTTTCCATAACAGTTCCAACGTTGATACTGGAATTTATTCCTGTGTGAACGTCATCACCCATTATAACCCCAAGTTTCCTTCTTCCTGAATCCGTCCGTTTGCCTTTAATGGTCACCTTGATGTTCTTACCATCATGGCGCAGATTGGCAACTTTAGTTCCGGCACCGAAATTACACTTTCGACCTATAATACTGTCCCCCAGATACGTGAGGTGTCCTATTTTCGTACCATCCATTATTATGCTGTTCTTCACTTCAACGGCATTTCCAATATGCACATCATTTCCAATGGCAGTTGATGGTCGTATGAAACAATTCGGTCCGATATCACAGTCATTTCCGATGATCACCGGTCCGATGATGTATGCACCATTGCGTATCAGAGTACCTCTTCCAACACTCACATCCCCAATAAGGGTGGCATTCGGCTCAATGACTCCTTTTACGGAAGGCTCCGTTCGGCTCAACAGGATGGCGTTCGCATCCAGCATATCCCAGGGTCTTCCGATATCTATCCATTCCTCTTCCAGTATCTCATATCCGACATCTGAATCACTATTGATGAGCATCTGGAGTGAGTCGGTGATCTCGTATTCGTCTCTTGGTGACAATGTCGTCTGTTTGATAAGGTCGAAGATAGTTTCGCTGAAAAGATAGATTCCGGCATTTGCAAGGTCTGTTGGTGGAAACTCTGGTTTTTCTATGATATTGATGACCTTATTTCCATCAGTTTCAATAACGCCGAATTCAGATGGGTTATCCACACGTTTTACAGTAATGACTGCATCCTCTTCCCTTTCTATCATGTGCTTGATGTGGTCGGAACTGACCAGAACATCACCGTTGAGGACTATGAACTTATCTTTTACATGACCTTTTGCATATCCGATAGCATTTGCAGTGCCAAGTTGCTCTTCCTGATGGACATGGTCAATGGTAACATTCCATTTATTGCCATTTCCAAAATATTCCTTGATAGCTTCCTCGTGGTATCCTGTGATAAAAACGAATCCGTCAATTCCTGCTTCGATGGCAGAATCCACTATATGCTCTAACATGGGCTTGTTGGCGACAGGAAGCATGACCTTTGGAATGGATGATGTCAAAGGGCGCATTCGGGTGCCTTCTCCCGCTGCAAGTATGACAGCTTTCAATTAAGTGCCTCCTTGATAATGTTCTCTGCCATGCTGAACAATCTATCAGCACCTTCTCTTGCTTCGGCTGTGATCCTTATCTTCGGTTCTGTCCCTGAAGGTCTCACAAGAACCCATCCGTTATCCATTTCCACGCGTATTCCATCGATGTCAGATATATTCCCGCATTTATCGAGTTTTGAATGGACAACTTCCATAACATGCGCTTTCCTTTCGTTGTCACATTTCACTGTGCCTCGATATGTTGGATAATGGGGTAATTCTTCTTTAAGCTCTGACAATGTTCTGCTCTCTATAAGCTCCATTATCTTTGCAGAAGCGAATATCCCATCCGGGCAATAGGATATCTTCGGGAAGATCCAGCTTCCGGAAGGTTCTCCTCCAATATCTGCGTTGCATTTTTTGATCTCTTCTGCAACGTAGACATCACCGACCCTTGTACGAATGACAGTTGAGCCGGGCATGGAATCGTCCACCATCATCGAGGTATCGACCGGTACTACAATTTTCGCAGCATCACTGCATTCATGTCTGGCAAACAGTGCAAGCATCTCATCACCGGTTATGAACTGTCCATTCTCGTCGATCGCCATCATCCTGTCTGCATCGCCGTCCTGTGCAATACCAATGTCTGCACCGAATTCTTTTACGGCTGTTTTGAGCAGTGTAAGGTTCGCATCGTTGGGTTCGGGATTGCGTGCCGGGAAGTAACCGTCAGGTTGGGAATTAAGGGTGATGACCTCACAGCCCATTTTACGAAGCACATATGGAGTTATCGTGCTACCTGCACCGCATCCGCAGTCAATGATAACACGTTTTGATGATCGTTTGACATTCTGCAGTATCATGTTGGTGTGTTGGCGGATAGCATTCGCATCTTCTGATACATTGCCTATCTTGTCCCAACTGACAGGTTCGAAATCTTCTTTCTCTATACAGTCCTCTATCTCTTCCTGCTGGTTAGAATCAAAGGCCATGCCATCAGGATTCCATAACTTTATTCCTACATATTCTGCGGGATTATGGGATGCAGTTATCATTACTCCGCAATCGTAGTCCTTTGTTGCATATGCAAGGGTTGGTGTACTGACCATTCCGATCCGTACGACATCACAGCCTGCTGAAAGAAGGCCTGAAATGATGGCATGTTCCATCATCTCTCCTGCAATGCGCGGGTCACGGCCTACAACTGCACTCCTTTTTGTCTTACCGAGTGCAAGACCTACCTTCAGGGCAAGGTCCGGTGTGACTTCCTTATTGGTAATTCCTCTTATTCCGGATGATCCGAATAATTTCATATGATAGCTCCACTTTTTCTTATTCGACAGTTACGCTTTTTGCAAGGTTCTTCGGTTTGTCAATTGAGCAGTCTCTTGCAAGGGCGGTATAATACGCAAGCAATTGCAGTACAACGGATGACAGTATTGGTGCAAGCATCTCATGTGTCGGTGGAATGCGCAGCACATGGTCAACATATTTCTCTATCTCAGTATCACCTTTTTCGGCTACGGCAATGACCCTGGCTTCTCTTGCCTTTACTTCCTTTATGTTGCTCAATATCTTGTCATAGACATGCCCCTTTGTAGCAATTGCGACAACAGGGGTTCCCTCATCAAGAAGGGCCAGTGGTCCGTGCTTTAATTCTCCGCCGGCAAAGCCTTCGGCATGTATGTATGATATCTCTTTGAGCTTTAGTGCACCTTCCAGTGCAACTGGATAATTCACATTTCTTCCAACAAAGAAATAATCCCTCTCTTCTGCGAAGATCTCAGCACATTCGCGAATCTCTGCTTTGCGGTTCAATATCTTCTGTATCTTTCCCGGAATCCTTTTAAGTTCTATCAGCAGGTCCTTCGCTTCATTTGTGTTGATAGTTCCTCTGGCTCTTGCAAAGCGTATGGAAAGTAAGTAAAGCACTATAAGCTGGGCTGTGAACGTCTTTGTGGCGGCAACCCCTATCTCTGGCCCTGCTCTTGTATATAGGACGCTGTCTACAACTCTTGTTATGCTGCTGCCAACAACATTGGTGATGGCAATGGAACTACAACCGTAGGCTTTGCAGCTTTTGACGGCTGCAAGTGTATCTGCTGTTTCACCGGATTGTGTTATGGCAATTGAGATGACATTTTTTCTCATTATTGGATTGCCGTATCGGAACTCTGAGGCGATGTCTACATCAGTGTGTATTCCGGCAAAGTTCTCAAAAAAGTATTTTCCTAAGAGTCCTGCATTCCATGATGTACCGCAGGCAATTATCTCTATCCTGTCAATATTCCTGATCTCTTCGTCGGATATGTTCAATTCTTCCAGATTGACCGAACCGTCAAGTTCGGACAGCTTTCCTGCGAACGTGTCGTGCACTGAAGTCGCTTGCTCGTGTATCTCTTTAAGCATGAAGTGGTCATAGCCTGCTTTTTCTGCTGCTTCGATATCCCATTCGATGGTAGTTGTTTCTTTTTCTATCAACTTTCCATCGATGTCGTAAAATTCAACTCCAATTGGCTGCATTTTAACGAGGTTCAGATCATCCACAAAAACGACCTTTTTTGTGTGACTTAGAAAAGCTGTAACGTCAGATGCTGCGTAGTATTCACCATCACCTATGCCTATTATCAGAGGGCTATCTTTTCTGGCTGCCAGCATGGTATCAGGTTCACTGCTACAAACGGTGGTGATGGCATATGATCCTTCTAATTCTTTTAATGTCTGTTGAAGCGCAGTGAATAGGTCGCATGTCTTTTCGGTATTTTTTGCACTGCCATATAATTTTGAATGCATCAGATGTGCAATGACCTCTGTGTCAGTTTCAGAGAGGAACTTATATCCTTCTTTTTGTAATTGTTCTTTTATGTTCAGGTAATTTTCAATGATCCCATTATGGACTACGGATATATCGCCTGAGTTGTGTGGGTGGGAGTTGACTGTACTTGGTACTCCATGTGTGGCCCAGCGAGTGTGTCCGATACCGATGTTTCCTTTTATGTTGTCCTTAAGTATTTTTTCAAGATCTTTTATTCTGCCTATGGTCTTGTATGTAGTTATATTTTCATTTAGTAGTGTTATGCCTGCAGAGTCATAACCTCTGTATTCAAGTTTTTTCAATGACTCTACTAATATGGGGGCAGCGTCCCGTGTTCCTACATATCCTATAATTCCGCACATCTTGCTACTCCTTAGACAACAATGGAATTTTCAGGCAAATTCCGGGATATGATCTTTCCTGAATCGATATTGCAGTTCGATGAAATCATTGCTCCGGCTTTGACAAGTACTCGGTGGCCTATTATGTTGTCATCGCCTGTGATGGTCCCAAGTTTATTGACAGTTTGTATCTCTTCTTCCATTTCGATCTTGAGGTTCTCTTTGTCCTCTGTGATGAAGTAAGGTCCAATGGAATTGTTCATTCCTATCACGGAGTTGGCTATGTGTGAATGGTTTCCTATCCGTGTATTGTTCATTATGATGCTGTTCTGTATGTGGGAGAATGAGCTTATGGTCACGTTGTCCCCTATTGTTGTAGATGGGAGGATGACAACTGTTGGTGCTATTTCACAATTGTCTCCGATAAGGGCAGGCCCCACGATGTAACATCCTGATCTTATTATCGTGTTGTTTCCAATACTGACGTTTCCACGAATTATGGCACCTTCTTCAACAGTACCTTTTATTTCATGGTCTTTGTACCTGTCAAGGACCATTGAATTGTCTTTTAATATGTCCCATGAAAATACGGCATCACGCCATAGTGAATCTGTTATCACATAATCCACCTGGATGCCATCATCGATCATCTGTTGCAATGTATCTGTTATTGCATATTCTCCCATTTGGGATATGGGGGTTTGTTCGATCCTTTCAAAAATATCCTGGCCGAACATGTATATGCCTGTGTTTACTACATGGCTGATCTCAAAGGTGGGTTTTTCAATTATCTTCTTTACTTTTTTGCCATCGCAAACGATGACGCCATATCCGCGAGTATGTTCTTTTCTCGCTGTTAATATGGTCGCATTTCCGTTGTAATTTTCGAGGAGGTCTTTGATGGTTTTTGTTTCTATTACATTGTCACCGTTGAGGACAAGGATTGTTTCGTCCTCCTCTTCCATAAGTTCTGCAACCTGCTTTATGGCATGTGCTGTTCCAAGCTGTGCTTTCTGGTGGACGTATGTTATGTTTATTCCAAAATCAATGCCATCTTCAAAATAGTCCATTATACGTTCTCTCTCATAACCTACCACAATTATGAGGTCTTTTATCCCGTTTTCTGCGAGCGAGTCTATTACATGCTCGATTATTGGTTTATTTGCAACGGGCAGCATGACCTTTGAACGTGTCAGTGTGAGTGGCCTGCAACGTAGTCCTTCTCCGGCAGCCAAGATTACAGCTTTCATGACTTTTATAGGTCATTCTAAGAATTTATATCTTGCCTTTTAGGGATTTATGGGAATCTTTAAGGATTCAACTGAATTCGTATGGCTGGATCTATGTTAATGGCAAGAGTGCTAAGGATTATAAGAGGGTCTGTCTACAGGAATGGTGATATGAATAGGACGTTATGCTGGTATTAATGGTTGAAAGAATATAAACAAATGTAAAAAAAAGTAGATGGATGATCGGCATGAGCCGAACATCAATAAATTCACAAGAGTGGCCAGGCCACTTATCTTGTGATCAACATTTCTGCTGTTTCTGGTTTGTACTTCCAGTCAATTGGGAGTACCTTTGCGGACTGGTAGTATTTGACGAGCCTTCTGATCTTTGATTCAGTTGACTGCAATGATCTCTTGTTGTGTACATCCTTGTTGTTAACTACAAGGTGTTTGCGTAATCCGATAGCCTTTACGATAAGGTTGTAGAGGTCTTCAGGTACGTTTGGTTCCTCGCTGTTGTCTTTCAGGATGTCTGTTACCTTCATTCCTGTTGCGAGTTTGACATCAGGTACACCGTAGTTGTCTCTGAGTACCATTCCAATAACACTTGTAGACTTGCCCTGTTTCCAGAGGTCAAGTACTACCTTTGTGATCTCTTCTGTTGTTGTTGTGGACCATGCTGGTGATTCTGATCTGATCGGTTTTGTTGAACCGGATTTTCCTTTTGTACGGGTATGCATTTTAGCCATAGCATTCCTCCTGATAATTATAATGTGATATTAAATATATTATTGTTTTGAGTTTGTGCTCAAGTTAAAGGAACGTTGGGAACATTAACTTGAATCGGTACTTTGGCGAAGTGACCTTAATACGCTTGACATTTAATATAAAGGTTATTGTCTTGCTCACCACATGGATAGGGTGATATCAACATATCCTTTGTTGACCTTATTATATATGGACTCCATCTGATCATCCCTGAGTTGTCTGGTCTTATTGATATCATTGATATTTGCCATTTGGGATACTGTGTTATTTATCTCCTCTGCCATGCTGCTTTTTAGGTAGTTCGCAATATTCTTTTGGTTGGCTCGGACCATCTCTTGTTCTGTAATTGTTATTGTGTTGTTGTTGAATTCAAAAGGGTACGCTGTATGGGGTATCATCTGTGCTGATGACAGTGCGGTAGCATCGATAGTTTTGTTGAAACTATCATAATATGTGCCGAATTTAGTTGTGTTCGGGGAGTTGATATGTGTCGTGAGGGTTGTGTCGTTAATTGTATCCGTCAAGTAGCTTTTTGATGGTCTGTTATTTGTTGGCAGTGTCACCCTTGAACTTTGTTTTACTGCATCTATTGGCGGCTTGATGCCGACCGAGGTCGAGCTTTTGAGCGGATATCCCTCAACTGGCTCCCATGTGGTATGAAGTTGGTAGTTATATCGTCCGCCTATTCTTTTGTCAAGGTAGTTGGTGATGGTGATAGTTGTTTGTTCTTTGTGAGGGTCGGTGATTGGTTCGATCGCTTGTGTGGTGCCGCTATCATTGAATGATAAAGTGAGGATCAGATCTTCTGCTATTATTTCTGCAAATGTGCGGTGATTGTGTTGTTTATTAAATGGTTTGGCAGATGATCCATTTATCAGTTTATCTGTCGGGCTAATCGTTCCGTTGATGCCTGGATGTTCTACCTCATAATCAAATGTATCAATTTTGGAATTTAGAAGTGAACTTAATATGTGTGTTGTAAAGTCCTGTTTTGTGGTATATTCTGCTGAATCGTACTGTCTTTCTGCCCTGATGGATGGCATTAGTATTACGGTTGCAATGGATATCAGTGTAAGGAAGAAGATCGCACCCATTGTGGTCGAGAACGCACGCTGGTCATGTATTATGTTCTTTTTTGGCATGTCCTCACCATTGATGTCCCCATGTTCGAACAGTCACTGTTCCTGTTATGTGCTGAGCAGGAGTTGTTTCGATGATGATAGGTATTGATGCCGCAATGAGATTACCTGTTTCTGGATATTCTTCTTTTTTTATTTCCCAGTGGTATTTTCCGTCATCTGCTCTAATATCTACGGAAAATGGTTATTCGATGTGAATTTGCCAAAAAAGCGTTTATGCATCTCTGCATCTGTGATCGGTTCTGCAATAAGGTCTAATTCTTTGGCAGATATTATGTCAGGTCGACTTCCTCTAAGTTCCTTCCATGAGGCAACACTTTCAGCTATTCGAGATGCTTCTTCATAGTTCTCGATGGAACTGCTTTGCTCATCATATGTTAGATAGGCTTTTGACATGACTGGGGCAAAGATCACAAATCCAATGACTGCTAATGCGGTTGCAATGATATCGTTATGAGGTTCGAGTATTGCACGCTCGTCACTGATAAACAAGCACAAGTTCAATTTTATTAACCTATGTATTGTTTTTTAGATAAATTGGAGTTTTTTCAATATGTACTCTCTTTCTTGTATTTAATATTAATTCTTCTCTTCCTTTGATGGAGAGTATTTCCAGAACAGTTGCAGCTTTTGCATCAATGGTGTGATCTTCGTTTCCGTCATTGCCATTGAAGTTGGTTGCAAGTATGTTTCTCAGGTCTTCCTCTTTCAATGGAATTGTTTTGAATGTCAGGGGTTTGACCGAGTAGAAGATAATTCCGTTGCGGTTTTTTTCCAGTCGCACATATTCGCCTGTAACTATGGCTCTGGCTATGTTCTTGTCATTGAATGTGTATGTTGCGTTCTTCCTTATGTTGTCCAATGAACTGCTTCCAATGTCATCGATGGCATTTTTAAGTCCGAATGCTTCTGCATCCAGTTGGTCCTGGGCTTGTAAGTCATTGAAATCTGTTGAAAGCTGGTAGAATGCACTAAGTATCACTATGCTTGCGATCATGAGGGCTGCTTTCGATAATGTTAGGTCTATCCAGGCATTCTGATCTTTGTGGATGCGGGGGAGCTTGCTGTTGGTCATGTTTCTGATATTTTTACAAATATTTTGCCGGTCATGTTATCTTTTTGGTTTTCAAGCTTTAGGTTGTGGGGGCTTGAATTTATGGGGTATGGTCCGTCCATGGCAAAATTTGAGAAAAGGGCTTTGGATCTGTATGTTTTATAACGGCTTCTGGTCTGGATGTAGTAATTGTTGGCGTTGGATGGCCAGGGTGTGTTGTCGGGTAATGTTCCCATGTGCATGGTCACGTCATCCGGGATCTCTATGTCTATATATATTGTGGATCCTGCGCCACGGAAATATATCTGTTCTGAGTTGATATGAGTTTACTGATCTCTATGAGTGCGATATCTTCATTCGCTTTTTCCTTCAGGTCGGCTATTGCGGTGATGGCAAGCCCCATTATCAGCAGGACCAGTATGGCTGTTATCGTAAAACGAAGGGGCAGGGAATCGTCTGCCCTCTCGTCCTTTGTGAATGTTCTTTTTTTGGGTTGCATTATGTCTTTAACTGTTCTTTATTAGTTCAATGGCCTCATCCAGTGTTAGTTGTGACTGGTCCCCTGTTTCCATGTTCTTCACAGTTAGTTTTCCTGACTCGATCTCTTTCTTTCCGACTATGACTGCGTAATCTGCTTCAATGTTGTTGGCATGGGATAGTTGTGTTTTGAAGTTGCGCTGCATGATGTCCAGGTAGACGGTCAGTTCCTTCCTCATGCTTGTTGCGACCTTTATGGCATCGGTGCGTGTTTCATCGGTAGCTATTATTACTACGCTCTTCTGCTTATCGGGTATTATTTCGCACACTTCCATTATGCGATCGAATCCAAGTCCGAATCCTGTGGATGGTACATCTCCGCCGCCAAATAGTGAGATCAATTGGTATGAGCCTCCGCCGCATACTTGATTTTGTGCGCCAAGTCCTTCTGCATATATTTCGAAGACCATTCCGGTGTAGTAGTCAAGGCCTCTTGCTATGCCAAGGTTGATGGAATAATCGATCTCGTATGCGTCGAGGAATGTCAGGAGCTGTTCGAATTTGTCTATTTCTTCTATGTCCCCTACTATTTCCCTTGCTTTTGCTATTGCATCTGTGCCTGTGACGCAGATAAGCTCCAGTAGGTTTCTTCTAAGCTCTACCGGGGTGTTTATTTCTTCAAAGTAGTCCTCAAGTCCGGTATCATCCTTTTTGTCTACGAGGCGCATTATCTTGCTTTGTTGATCGGGTTCGAGTTCTTTGAGTATGTGGCGGATTATTCCCAGGTGGCCTACGTGAAGGTCTCCTTTGATGCCTGCTGCGTTGAGCATGGTTGTTGCAAGGGCAATTATCTCGGCATCTGCGTCAGGGCGGTTGCTGCCGATAACTTCTACGCCGAATTGCCAGAATTCTCGGAACCTTCCTTTTTGTGGTCTTTCGTAACGGAAACAGTTCTCGAAATAGAATAGTTTTTGTGGTCTTGGGGTTGCCTGCATTTCGTTGACGTACATTCTCATGACCGGCGCGGTAAGTTCAGGACGTAGTGCCATGTTCCTGTCACCTTTGTCACTGAAATTATAGAGTTCTCCGATAACTCCTTCACCGGATTTGAGGGTGAATAGCTCCAGATTCTCAAAGGTGGGGGTGATAACTTCTTTGTAGTCCCATTTGTTGACCACTTGTCTCATTATGTTCTCGACATTTCTCCTGCGAGCGGTCTCTTCTGGTAGGAAGTCCCTTGTTCCCCTTGGTTTGCTAACTTTCATTTTGATCGAATCCTAATGATATGGTAATTGTGTGATGTGGGTGGTACTACTTTTTCGTTAGTGTATATGTATGTAGGGCCAATGATGTTTGCGTCTATAGTATCTGAATGATGTATTTTATATTTTCGATTATCATTTCTATATTTGAGGTCGATCGTTTAAGGGGCTCCTCTATAAATATATATCTTGTGTTATGTGCAAATATGTGTCCATATATATTCCCGTGTCAAACGTTGTCACACTATGTATAAATATGAGGACGTAGTGGTAAGGGTGCTTTCATTGAGCTGATTGGTGCCATTTTCGGTACGATCAGGATGAGGGTTCAAAAACGTTTATGCTCTTTCATGACTGGATTCACATTCTCAAAAATGTGGTTATGCTTTCCGATTCGGAACGTATATATAGCATGAAGGAGTTTAAGGAAATCCACTCAACGTGTGGAATTTCAATCACCTTCAATTCAAGATCATTAGTGGAGACCGGAGCTTTTTCGGTCTGACGTTGAATTTGGCAGTTCGATTAATTCTGACTGATAGTGTAAATCTATCTATCGAGAACTAATCGAAATTGTGCATGAATAAGTAACTCTCTAATTCACTTTAGAGTGTTCTTTTCCGACAATTTTTAAGTTTAACTTCCATTTAAGTGTGCTTTAACAACAAACTCTGGTTGATCCTGCC
>NZ_JAGSOI010000036.1 GCF_023684405.1 Methanococcoides seepicolus
ATCTTTTGTTGTTCAGCAATTATGTCGTATAACGTGGTGACAAGAGTAACAACTGCTTCTGGACCTTGTTCATAAACTGCTAGGATTTCTTTGCGTTTCGTAATCAATCACCTCGTGCCTGGTAAAACCAGGTTGAATTTCAGGGAGTGACTAAAATAGAGGCATAGTATATTGTTTTTTGGTAAAATCAATATCAAGCACTGATGGAATTGTGTTGAGTATTCTAAGTTTATATCAAATACGTGAGGATGGCTGAATAGTTACAATTAATTAAAAGAAAAGGGAAGAGCTTGGGGAGTTTTGCAGGCTACACAACTTATTGTTCAAGATCGGAGTAAATTTTGATAAATTCGGCCATTAGGGTTACGATAATGGAAGAATAATACAGCCACAAAAAGATCGCTAGAAAAGCACCAATTTTAGTATAAACGGTTGTGAAATTGCCATATGAAATATATAAGCTAAAAAGATGTTTGCCAAGAGTAATGAAAAAAACAGTAAGAAATGAACCTATGACAATATACTTAATTTCGACCTTCTTATCAGGAAGAGTTATATAAAGATAAATAAAAAGTAATATAAGTACAAAGAAGGTTGCGATAGAAGAAACAGATTGCATTAGCTCCAAAGGCAACGGATGGATGATGGTAAGCATGTTTGAAATCACTACTAAAAATATCTCTGCAAGAATACTTATTATCAGCAACAAGCTAAAGATAAAAACCGCAACAAATGAAGAAATACGTTTCTTAAACAATCTTTGACCCCATCCCTTTTTAGAATCCAAAACTCCCCACATATGATCGATCGTTTTCTGGAACTGCAAAAAGATGTTGCCAGCACTCCAAAGGAAAAGTAAAAAACTGGTTATCAATCCAAAGGTCAGGGAACTTGTTTCCGGTAATTGATGGAAAAGCAGGTTCAATGAATTTATAATTTCTTCATCTGCAAAAGGTGAAACGTAATCGATAATTATTGCCTGAAGTCGTTCCACTTTCAAGAACATTCCCCCTAGGGATAATGAAAATAAAAGTAAGGAAGGAAGACTGAGTATTAAATAAAATGAGAGAGCTGCACTGAAAGAGGTACCATCGTCAGCGTTCCATCTTTTAATGGTTTGTACAGCTACATCCTTGAGTTTTCCCATGAAAAGTAATGAACTTATATCTACAATTAGTTTCTGATAACGTTCATTTTCAGGGTTAAAAAAAAGAACGATGTTTATACTTATTTTTGCCCCACAACCTTTCTGGACGAAAAGTATTTAAGCCAAACCGCACAAGAATTTAATGGGAGTAACGGATCAGCGTTTTGCTGATGTGGAGCACATTGTAAATAGATCGTTTTACTGAAAAGGGGGAGAATATGCCAAAATTTGAAGTATATACTGACAAGAGTGGAAAATACAGGTTCAGGCTCAAAGCAAAGAATGGAGAGATCGTAGCAACAGGTCAGGGCTATGCGACCAAAGCAGGCTGCATGAATGGCATAAAGTCTGTCAAGAACAATGCCATGGATGCCGAGATAGTTGAGATTGAAACACCCTCTGAGGAAGAATAAGTTTTCATTCCGGATATCCGGAATGGACCATTAATCCTCTAACCATTTTTTATCATTTTTATCATTTTTATATTTTGAGATAGCTCAACCAGCATCCACGACAGCTCTTTTTCCTGAACTAACGGCAGGTCATACAATAGGCCACACAACAACAGATAACGATGATGCATTACGTGCAGCCCGTATCCTGCATATCCGCACCGGTATTGAACCTGTAAATGATCCCGCCGTGGATCATGAAATAGACATCTTTTAGAGGATCATGTATAACCCTTGCATCCATGTCTACGGCAGCATCCACAAGGTCCTGAAGAGAGGATAAGCCCACCTCTATCAATGAACCTACCTCAACAGGAAGACTGCCTTTGCTGATGAAATCCTTGAACTTGGCATGTTCGCTTTCCACCTCCAGCTGCCTGATATGTGAAAGAGGCACTTCCTCCTGTTTCCTGATCAGACCAAATAACAAGATCAGAACCATGCTTGAAAAGAATGAAAGAATAGGGAGCACCAGCACTGAGATAGATGGTACATTTTTCACCTTTAGGGTCTCATAGTTATCAACAGTATTGCTAAAATCAAGATCCTGGGGAATCTGGTAGAATGAAGAACTGATAATAAGAGGCATGCTAAATTCTTCTACACCTTCGACATTCTTGCCGTTCACATTGCCATTATATGATACATATGTGACAACTTCGACCTTTGCACCCTGAGAGTAGCCGATCTCACTCTGCACATCCTTGATCTTTGATTGAATTTCAGGAACGTTCAGAGAGAAGTTATATGAGAATTCCCCTTTATTACCAGCCTCAAGCGGACCAGTTGTAACAGGATACTTCTTCTGCCAGAATACTTTGTCCTTCCCCCCCACATTGCCAGTGGTGGTGGCAACTACGAATGTATCACAATCCGCATCTATCTGCACAGAACCCATAGAATCAATTGCGTATGTGAAAAAAACGTCCATGGTCGGGGATACGCTGAAGAAGTATGCCGGCTGACCGGAATCCAGGATCTTACCCCGGGCATATATGGGATTTGAGAGAGTTACAGGCGCAATAAAATCATAATTGGCTGAATGTGTATATGATGAAGCTATGACCCGCTCATAATGGTATTGATTATTTTCCCTGTATTCCATACAGATCCAAGATACCGATAGAATAAGCAATACCCCAAGTATCACAGATATGATCCTGGTGTTCTGTAAAACCTGATTCCTGAGTTTAAGATATGTTACATTCAGTTCGATCCCTCAAATATACCGTTTTGCAATTAAATATGATACTTTTGATAGTACATATGAATTTATTGACTCTGTATGGCTGCCATATGAAATAAATTATCACATTAAATGAAATCTTCTCAAGCTTCGGGACACACGCCGGATAATCAAATTGATCCTAATTCCCTTTGTTTTTGTTTTCCTGAACCATAAAGAAATGGAAAGGACGATAGCAAGAGATGAATAGAGAACTATAATAAAGAATGCAGGAAGATATGGATCGATCTGAGCCAGTAAAATTATCCATAGTACCGGCAATACGTATGGTACCGAGGTCACGCCCACATCCATCGGACCAGATGAAGACATTACAACGGATTCATTCGTTCGGGGAATCACTGAATACCACGGTTCGATGGCAAGTCTTTGAGTAGTATCATCCGGCGTTATCACTGAAACAGATGAAAGATAACCATAGTTTTTGAAAACGTATTCTTCTTCAAGGGTAGTGTGCCCATTCCCACCCAGGTTTGGAAGAACAAGTGCCATCAAAAGCAGCAGGGAGATCAATGCAACCCCTCCGAGTACCCTGCCATGTACGACATTAGGCATCTGTCTTGTACGTTTCCTTTTTTCCCTTTCCATCTTGCGGGCACTGACAGGATTGCTGGCCTGGATTATCTTTTTGACCTCATCGAGGATCAGAACGGAAGCCGGTAGTATGATCGTGACTAAAAACAACAGTGAGTTCTTGCTCGCAGCAGGAAGGTAACCTGCAAAGGGTATGACAAAGACCATCTTGCCCACAAGTTTGGACGCCGGTACCAGATAATTATCCTGTTCCTCATTGGCATCACCCTTTGTCTGGAAGACACGCTCATCACCTTCCTCCATGGACATAACCCTGTGAGTTATCATGATGTTGGGGTCACCACCCGGGTCCAGAAAGCAGATCACATCGCCCAACTCGACCCCGTCAGCGTCTGCGGAGTTCACGACCACCATGTCGCCAACCCTCATCCCGGGGTGCATGCTCCCACTTAAGACAATGAGAAGCTGGGAAGAACCTGTAATTATGGGAAGTATGAAGTTAGTCCCCACTAACAGAGCAAGTATAAGAGCTACTGCCAGTAGGACGTTCTTCCTCATTTCACCACGTCAAACCAGACACTTTTGTTCGAACCATCTTCCATGATGAAATTGATCATGAAAGGACCTGAAACCTTACCATCAAAATGGAAACTGACCTTAGAAGAGGATTCCTTATTGAGAGTGAAATCATTGCATTCAAGGCGATCACCGGACAAATTACATCCACTGAATATTTCATTATTACCAGTCACCTTGATCGATGTTATATTGGTCATATCCACGTTGAAGAGATTCCAGCCAACATTCATCATGTCAATGGTTATTTTTTCATCCCCGGTATTCTTGAGAACTATAGAAAAGAGTTTCGATTCGTCGCCATAACCTTTAAGCTTGGCTTTTGAGACATCAACCTCAAGGAAATCGACCTGAGTGTTCCAGACACCTGCAGTGATGGTATTTCCCATACTACGCTCTGTATCGCTGAGATATGAATAAGTACCACCAAATGATGTGAGAGATAATAACAATATACTGAAAATAATGAACTTTGTGATTGGATTCATTTTAAAGTCCCCCTACAGTCGAAGATACTGTATATCTCAGACGTAATTACAATTACGGCAGGAATGATGACAAGCATAATAAGACCCTTCGAAGTGGAAGCAAATCTTGGCAGCCCGCCAAGGTATGGTATCTTTAAACACATGACTCCCACAATGTCCTCCGGCTTTACCACGTAACTGTCAGCCACATCGTAGGCATCCCCTTTCGTCCTGTATCCATCGTTTGAAAATCCCACGATCCTGTGGATTATAACCACCGGTTCATCCCTATCCTCCAGATAATGACGATAGGAGATTATATCACCCAGCTCAGGACCACCGCTATCGACAGCATTTACAACGACAATATCACTTGCCGTAATGGTTGGCTCCATACTGGTACCACTCACCATCATGAAATGAAGTGAACCTGTTGGGACCATGGTAGCTATAATAGGCATTGTCACTGGAGACTTCGACATCGCTGAATGAGGCAAATGTCCCTGCACCTGCCAGAAGATATCAGAGCGATTGAAAGAATCGCGGTAAATATTGTTTTCATGTCACTACCTCTTAAAGTAAAAGTGGGAAAAGGTCCCACGATCTGAATTATACAGACTGTACAAGCATTAATTTAAGATCAAAGGTTGTTGAATCGCCCTGAATATTGTTTCCTGCATCTGGAGAAACGACATAACCTACAGTGATATTTGCAGTAACGCCACCTCCAAGGGTACCTAATATAAGACCAGTAGAAGGGAATTCAGACAATTTATTATTAAATGCTACACCTGTAAGGGGACTAGTAACTGTAAAAGTCATTTCAGCATCCAGATTGCCTGTAGAGTCAGCAAAATCACCAGTCACCCCATTATGTTCGCTGGAGTTCTGAGCTAGGTTTTCAACAAATAGTGTAAGATTTCCGTCAATATCACCATTATTGGTAACAGGTACAGTTGTAGATCCAGTCTTGCCTGGGTACACATCTTCCAATACTACTGGTATTGAATCAGCACCAGCTACTTTAAGGTCCAATGTTCCTGCTGTGAATGTGTTACCTGCGCTTGTCTCTGTATCACTGAATGTTGCCCATGTACCTGCACCAGCGGATGCTGCCACCACGCCAATTAAAAGAAGGCTCAAAAATATGCTTTTGTTTACCATCGTACCACCTATTAATTTATAGACAAGGAATTTTTATGATATAGTTATTGGCGGATTACCGAGCATGATTTACTGATAATGAGAGATTACCAGCTTCAATAAGCTTTGTGAATTAAAGATTTGGTAATCGTTCGTTAACAGGTTTAACATGTGGATACCTCTCACATCCTGATCTTTTTCATGTGGGTAAAGTGGGCAACTGATGAAATGAGGAATAACATGTCCACGAAGAATAGCCACTTGATCGAAGAAAACCAGTCAAAGAAACCTAAAAATACAGGTAGGCTGCCAAACAGCGCCACAATACTCAGGCCCACGTAATAGTGGCTCCAGGGGATGTTACCCTTTTCGACAGTTTCCAGGTAAACGCTAAAATTATCGGCCCCAGGCATAAGTTCAACCCTGTCCGCCTCACGATCGTATTTCACGATACCCATTTGCTCCATCTTTGGCAGATGGGTCTGGAGCAGGGAGACGTATATGCTCTTTCTCACTTTACTTGCAGGAGCAGTGGTTCCTGACTCCATCTGGGCTATATCTTCCGAGATGGAACGAAGGCTACTGCCACCATTGGCATTAAGGATCTCCAGAAAATGCCTTCTGCGATCATTCTGCAGAACGGAAAAGATGTCACCCTTTGATAACTGTCCGCAATTATCACCACTGAAACTTAAGTCACCTTTGTATAAGCCCATGTACCACATCACCTTTTAATCAACATTCCAATCTAATGCAACGGATTTTGATCAATTGTGGGGCAAGCAGTTGGTATCTCTAGTATCCACTAATATACACAAAAGTGAAGCATACCACAACGCAGACTCTCATTGATTCAGAAAGGACATCCAAAAAAGAGATCCTTGTTGAAGTCTGAATCAAACGGTCTTCAAATCGTTATCCACCACAATCTGATTATCACGAGTTAATTTTTAGAATAAAATAAATTAGGTAATATATAAATTATAGGTTTGTTTATGCTGTTAACGATTGTTAACCCATAAAAGAACTGGAGGATACAACTAAAATTACGTACTTGTAGAAATTTGAAACGAAAATATGCAGAGGAACTTTGTTCAGAAAAGAACAGATAGCAAGTAAAAATTTGAAGTTCAAGGTAGTGATATTTTTGTTTATTTGAGGAGTTCTACAGAGCATAAAAAACCATAGATATAAATCGAAATTATTTAATAATCATGTACCATCCAGCCAAATTCCTTATATCCTCAAAGGAGATTCCCGCATAAAAACGAGGGATGAAAAATGAGAGGATGGATCCCATAAAAGCATTCCGAGCTGGAATTGAAGCCGGAAACCTATGAAATAAACCGGCTTCTTGAAGTTGCTGAAGAGAACAACATCGAGATGAAGGTATTAACACCCGAACAATTCGAGCTCATCGTCACAAGGGATGACCGAAAGAGCATTCTTTTGGATGGAGAGACAGTTTCCCTTCCGGATTTCCTCCTACCTAGGATGGGTGCGGAAACCTCATACTACGCACTGGCGATCATAAGACATCTGGAAAGTCTTGGAGTTCACACATTCAACTCATCCCAGAGTATTGAAACCGTTAAGGACAAGCTTTATTCCCACCAGATACTCGCCAAAGCGGACATTGCGTTCCCGAAAACAATGCTCGCGAAACATCCCATCGATGTAAACCTTGTTGAAGACCAATTTGGCTTTCCTTTGGTCGTAAAAGCCCTATCAGGTTCAATGGGGAGCGGAGTTTTCCTTTCAGGAAGCAGATACAACTTCATCGACCTGATGGAACTGATACGTTCAACAAAGAGCAACGTCAATTTCATCCTGCAGGAATTCGTAAGTACCAGCATGGGACGGGACCTTCGTGTCATAATTATTGGAGGACGTGCCGTAGCCTGCATGGAAAGGGTAGCAAAGGAAGGAGATTTCAAAGCTAATTTCTCAAGAGGAGGATTGGGCAGGTCCTTTGAAATGACACCTGAGATAGAATGGCCGGCTACCGAAACTGCAAGTGTTTTCGGACTTGAAATTGCAGGAATTGACCTGCTTTTCGATGGAGAACACTTCAAGGTATGTGAAGCGAATTCTTCCCCCGGATTCGAAGGCGTGGAGAGCTGTTGTGGCATAGACATCGCACAGGAAATGTACAACTTCATAAGAGTGCGTCTTGGAATATTCCCGGAAGAAGAAGAAGAGAATGAAGAAAAGAGGGATTAAAGAGGTTCTCAAGAACCTCATTCCATCACATTGTCAACGGTGAACTCAAACGTATCAGTAACACCGTTCACATTTACTGTATAAACGCCCTTTTCAAGCCCATAAACATCCAGAGGAATGTTCACTTCAAAAGGAACAAGTGCATCAGTACATACTAAGTCCTTTGGTCTTTTGGTCTTCAATGCAATATCAAAACCATTTCCAGTATTAACGACCTCAATGTTCTCCATATCAATGGTAGTACAGCCATCGGGCAGATTCCCAATTGCTGTTACACTGATCTGAAGAGGGAATGACTCCATAACCATTATTTGAATATCATCCACAACAGCAGTACCAACGACATATTCCACATCATTGTCATCGGATGCAAGAGTATCATCCAGAACGACTACATCCATACTGAAAGTATCCTCTTCTCCGGTCACATTATCCCAGGACCTCTTGTAAATAGCATTTATCTGATAATTTCCCTCAGATACAGCTTTGAGGATCCATTCGTGCACACCGCCAGCACCCGGCATAGGTTCATCCGGACCTACGAACTCATCTTTTACCAGCACAATGCCTTCAGGAAGAGAAAGGTCCCACGAATAACCTGTGGAAGGATTCTCATTGAGCTTCAGAACTATACTGTCACCCACCTTAAGAGAGATCTCACTGCTGTTCGCTTCTTCAGAAAAGACAGTTCCTGAAGCAACCGTATCATCAACATCCAGAGTTTCATCGTTAGTGCCGGTATCCGTGCAACCCATCGAAAATGCTGCCACCGTGACTGCAACAATTGTTATCAGTACGAGAATGCCCATTCTTGTATATCGCGTCATTGTAATATATCTCCTATATAACAGAAATGACTCGTTCCTATATAGCCATACCTTAAACTACGAATTCATTTGAAGCTATCCGATATTGATTTTTCTGCAAACCGAATATAATTGCCCAGGGATAAATGAGGTGATGAGAATTTACAGTCTTTTTGAGACCACCTGCCCATATATGCATTCACCACCATACCCATCCCAAAATAGTATAAAAAATTACATGGATACTTTATAAATATGATTAAGAGCACATTTTTATTGAGTACGAAGAGGAAATGCCATGAAGTGTAGAAGGACCATACCTATCATATGTTTACTAACAATATTTTTGACATTGACAACCGCAGGTGCATCGGCTGCGGAGAGTGGTATAGTCATTCAGGAGATATACAGCGATATTGAGTCCTGTGATATAACAGTAGCTTCTTCAATAACGATCGAGGATCTTACACTGGAGGTCCAGCTTTTACAGAAAGGCAGAGCCATTGACAAGGCAACGATACCCATTGACAGGATCGAAACGAACTCAAACATAATTAAATTCGTCCAATGGCATACCACTAGCACCCCTGACGGTGCATATCAGATAGATGCACAGATCTTCAATGAAAAGGAAGAGATATGCTCCACAGAATATGAGTTCATTCACGGCAGACAGATCATCCCGGACGTCATCTTTGAAGGCATTATCTCCAATTCAGAAGGTGTCAGCGCAGTGATAAAACCAACTGACACAAGTCTGGCCGATATCGAATATATGCTAGTGGAAGGAAATGATATCATCTATTTTACAAAGGATGAAAAGATCTCGATCCATACAAATCCTTTAACGGTGAACAAAAGATGGAACACCCTTCTGGCAAATAACAAGAAATATACCGGGCGTGTGAAAGTGCGCATCTCAGATCCAGGATCTATAATTGTGGCCACAGATACGTTCACATCAATGGATGATGCAGAGATCACTGACATATATAAGGATGAAATCGGTGCCAGTGCCACAATTGCTGGAAATTCACAGGTACCTTTTGATGGATATGTTCGTTTCACAGTTTACAATGAGAACAGCGACGAGATAATGGAATCTGCGATCATGAGATCACCCATCCTCCTTACTGAAGATGACGAGACCGTAGAGACCATCTGGAAGAAACGCCTTACTGAAGGCAGGTACAAACTGGCGATCGAGATCATCGGAAACGATGGAGATATCCTTGACATACAGGAAACAATGATCGATGTCGAGAAAGTAACGGTATTTTCCAATGATATACCAGAAGGAACAAATGATGGGAACAGTACACCCTCATTCTTGATCACGACCGCTTTGGCAGCGATCTCCGCAGGAGCCATAGTTCTCCGCAGGAAACACTTTTGAAAAAGTGGTAATATGAGATATGAAGTATTCATTGCACTGAGACATTTAAAGAGCAGGAGGAGGCAATCCCTCATATCCATCAGTGCAATTGGGATTGCAGTCATGATACTGGTGGTATCAAATGCATTCATTGCAGGTTTCACAGAAGAGATATATGAGGTCACTGTTGAAAAACTCCCACATGTAGTCGTTTCACCTAACGAAGGAGAAGACTACATCCATTTTTATAATAGCATCTTACCAGAGATCGAGGATATTGAAGGAGTGAAAGCTGCATCCCCCTTGCTGCAAGGAGAAGCCTCATTTCGATACAAGGACAAAACGCTTAATGGAATTATAATGGGAGTATATCCTGAAAAGGAAGAGAGGATCTCCCACATATCACAAGATATGGTCGAAGGAAATTTCTACACCCTTGAACATACCAAGAACACGATTATAATAGGAGATGATCTTGCCGAAGACCTGGAAGTAAGGGTTGGTGATGACATATCCGTCTCTTTTCCCACTGCAACCCCAACCTCCTTTGAGATCATAGGGATATTCGACACCGGCAGTCCTGCAGATGACCTGATCACATACACATCCATCAGGACCGCACAGCAGTTTTACGATTCAGGAGATGCCATCAATCTGATAAACATAAGGATATCGGACTACAATGATGATCAGGAGATCGCAGGTAAGATCAAGGACATGGGGTATGATGCACAGGGGTGGACCCAGACGAATCCGGAAATACTACAGACCATAGCCATTGAAACAACATCCAATAACATAATGCTGGGACTTATCCTTCTGATAGCTTCTTTTGGTGTTGTAAGCACATTGAACATGACCGTTATGGAAAAGGTCGGAGAAATAGGCATACTTATGGCAATGGGCACTCCGGCATCCACGATACGCAGGATATTCATCCTTGAAAGTGGGATACTGGGATTGATAGGGGCGATCATCGGATCAGTATCGGGAATAATAATAGCCCTGATGATAGGAAGCTATAGCGTCCCCGCGGATTTCTATGGAATAGAGAGGATCCCCGTGATCATCAACAGTATGGATATCTTTATAACTGTTGTAGGAGTTTTTTTACTTAACCTGATCGCAGGAGTCTACCCTGCTCAACGTGCAGCAGGATTGGATCCGGTAGAAGCGATTTCATCAAATTGAGAATTAAGTCATTGTTGAGCAAAATGTTTGCAGCACTTATTTACTAAATTTATAATTTTACTAAAAAATTAGTAAAATTCCGGGTTTTAAAGCGCAACGTGTATATACAAGTAAGGAGTTCTTGCAATTAGATGAGCGGGCAACTAATTCTTTTCAAGTACCCCCCACTCCCCAACCCGCTCATACCACCTTCATCCAACAGACATCTTATTGATGCTTTTTTTAACAATCTTTTAAATTGAAAATGACATATTTTCAACTTACATGTTCGCAAAAATGGATATGATCACTTCAGATAGATCTTTACTAATATCAGGGGACCCCATAAGCGTATTTGTAAAAACGACATCTACCCCTACATTTTGAAACTGCTCAGGAGAAGCAGTATCACGATCATCGAGTACAAGGACATCAAGAAATTCACCATAACACTCGGCAATACCTCTTGAGGATACCTCAAACCCACGAGCATTCATAAGCTTACCCGCCGGGCCGCTAACTGCTTCATTCCCGATGATAGGACTTACAGCAACCACTTTTTTCTTACGGAGGATCCTGGACATACCAGGAAGGGAAATGATCGGACCTATGCTCGTAATAGGATTGCTTGGGCCTATCAGAACCTCATCATCTTCCTCAAGCGCTTCAAGCACCAGCGGACATATGGAAGCATCTTCAATACCTTCCTGTTCGACGGACAGAACTTCCGGTTCACCGTGCTGTTTTACCCAAAAATCCTGGAAATGGATATTACCAGAAGGAGTCTCTACCATGGTACGCACAGGATCATCAGACATTGGAAGCACATTTACATTTATCCCATATACAGAAAGCAGTTCTTGTATAGAACCTGACAGAGCCATTCCCTGCCTCAGTAGATCCGACCTCATGATATGAGTGGCACGATCAAGATCACCTATCATCATACCTTCATCATGACCAAGTTCTTTCATAGCCCCATGGGTTTGGAAAGTATCATCTTCCACACCCCACCATTTATCCCGATCGATCCGACCAGACAAGAGATAGAGGATAGTATCGATGTCAGGAGTTATCAGGTTTCCCGATACCCATACATCTTCAGCAGTGTTCACAACAACGGTCAATTCATCCTCCGGAACAATGTGCCTCAGACCATCGAGCAACTTAGGAGTACCGGTTCCACCTGAAAATATGATCATATAATATAACCTCAGTATTATGCATTAACGGAACATGATTATATAATGAGGTATATTTAAAGGGTATGAAGGTAATCCGGGATCCGGTACACGGCTATATAGAACTGGACGAACTGATCTTGCCGCTAATAGACACTCCGCAAGTGCAGCGATTAAGAAGAATAAAGCAGTTAGGTCTCTCGAATCTAGTGTACCCCGGAGCAAACCATACCCGTTTTGAACATTCCCTGGGGGTCATGCACCTTGCCACCATGTTGACCTCACAGATCGATTCCATCGAGAATGAAGAAAAGGAGGAGCTTCGTGCAGCAGCGTTCCTTCACGATATCGGACATGGACCCCTTTCACACGTAACTGAGAGCCTGATCAAACAGTATACCAGAGAACGACATGAAGATGTCAAACCTATCCTCAGGAAAGGAGAGATAGCCGAGATATTGCAGGATAACGGCTTAGATCCAATGACCATCGCAGCCCACATAAAAGGTGAGACCGACCTTGGGAAGATAGTCAATAGTGAGATAGATGTTGACCGCATGGACTACCTTGTGAGGGATGCACATTATACTGGCGTGGCCTTCGGGCTTGTGGACTATGTTCGCCTCATACATGAGATGAAGTTCTACGAGAACAAACTTGTTGTCAACTCAGGCGGCCTGAAAGCTGCTGAATCCCTTTTAGTATCACGATTTCTGATGCACCCCACTGTTTATTACCATCACGTATCGAGGATAGCTGAGACGATGTTCACAAGGGCAGTGAAGCACCTTATTGACAAAGGCACACTTGATCCTTTCAAATTAAGAAGGATGGAAGATGACACCTTATTTGAATTGATGAGAGCAGATGACGATTACGCAGGAGAGATAGCCAAAAGGCTTGACGAAAGAAGGCTCTACAAACGTGCCCTGCATGTAGGTCACGAAGAAGTGGGAGAAGGAGTTATGCACTATCGAGGAAAGGTGGAAAGGGCAGAAGCCGAGATAGCGGATATGGTCGGCATAGACAGTCGTGAGATACTGATAGATATTCCGAAAAAGCCGGAAATTGCAGAAATGAAAGCATTGATCAAGATGAACGGTAAGATGGTACGTCTTGATGAGGCATCCAATATCGTTGCAACCCTTGAAAAAGCACATTTTGACAATTGGAAGATGGGAGTTTACACTTTAAAGGAGCACAGAGATGCCGTGAGTAAAGCTGCACGTGAATTCTTCGGTGCTAAAAAAGAAACCACACAATATCGTTTTAGTGACATTGAGGGATAAATTTTGCCAACAATAACAAAGATAACAAGTCGGGGAGAACTTGTACTGGAACATAGGAATCTCGGGGACGACATCATTGTGACACTCACAGGAGGAGATGGACATGTGGGCGCAGTTGCTGTTGGGTACTATGACAATACACACGGACATGCATCCTCTTCAGTTATCACATTGCCATCCCACAGAGATGATGCTATTGCACTTGATGCAGCAAGGAAGATAACTTCTGCCACCCATAACACAACCATCCTTACTGCAGGGATACATTTTCCAGACATAACCGATAAGGAGATAAGAGAAGTGCTTTCAAAGGCTGATGAGCTTATTAATGACCTTATAACATCACTGATGGAGATATAACAATGGAGATAGTTATCGGCATAAGTGGAGCATCCGGTGCACAGTATGGCATTCGTCTTCTGGAAGTCCTTTCTGAAATGGATATTGATACCCACCTGGTCCTCACAGAAGCAGCAAAGAAGATACTCGCAGTGGAAACCGACTACACCACGGAAGATATCGAGGGTATGGCCACCGCAGTTTACGATGAGAAGGATTTTACAGCACCCATAGCAAGTGGATCCCACCCTTTCGAAGGGATGATAATTGCCCCCTGCAGCATGAAAACACTGGCATCCGTGGCAAATGGAACATCTGATAACCTGATAGCACGTACTGCAGATGTTTGCCTTAAGGAAAGGCGTAAACTGATACTGATTACACGTGAAACCCCCCTTAGCGGAATACACATAGAGAACATGCTAAGAGCACATAATGCAGGCGCAATTTTGTTGCCTGCGTGCCCGGGATTCTATAATCGACCAACCACAATAGAAGAACTTATCGATTTCATGGCAGGGAGAGCACTTGATCTGATGAAGATAGAGAATAGCATATATCGTCGATGGAAATAAAAAACTGGCAGTATAAGCATGTTTTCCATTCAATTTCCATAAAATTTGATGCCAAAAACAGATTTAATAGATAAGTATATCTACTATAAGTCATATTTAGGAAATCGTGTCATGAAAGACGCTGCATGCGAGGTTTTTTGCATGTGATTCACACGATGGGATAGTAGGGTAGCCTGGTCATCCTCGAGCGTTTGGGACGCTTGGACTGCGGTTCAAATCCGCGCTATCCCACCAGAATCTTTTTTGAGATACAGTTTACAATTTTGTCGATATAATTATCCATGCTCATAATTTATCCACAACATAGCATACATGCTTATTTTACATTACGACCTTAGTACGAGCTACAGCGTCATTAAAACCTCATTTTAGCCACATCACCATACGATCAACCCCATACACCATTAAGACCACATTGGACCCACCAAACATTTACCCATTTGAATTTTATGAGCCTTAGACGTTCAGTAGAACATCTTGGATAGTTTTATTAAATATGCAGTACACACAAATTGCCATGGCCAGCGTAAAAATAAAACTGTTCGCAAATCTCAGGGAGACTGCAGGAGTTTCCGAAATTGAGCTTAAGGGAGAGAACATTCAGGAGATACTTGACTCCATTCTGAACAAATATCCACAGATGCAGGACTTTATTTTTAACGACGTCGGTGATAAAAAGGAACTTCGGACCTATATCAATGTCCTGGTCAACGGGAACAATATACAGCACTTGGAAGGATTGAACACTGTTTTGAACGAGGATGATGAGGTCGCCATATTCCCGCCGGTATCCGGCGGTTAAGGCCATTTCCCGATGAACAGAGCAGAACCGTCCCCGGTAATGAAAGCCCCCAAGCAGCTCATTGAGCTATCAGGCATTGCCTCAGGGGGTTTTTTGGGTGCTATCTCAAGATACCTTTTAACCTCGACCATAGTATCACCAGCAGGAACGCTTTTCGTTAATGTATTGGGAAGTCTGTTCTTAGGAATGTTGATGTACGACAATGAATATATCGGATACATTGACCAAAGAACGCGTTTGATCATTGGCACAGGTTTTTTGGGCTCTTTCACCACTTTTTCCACTTTTGCAGTGCAGACATATTCCCTTGGAGGAACTCCTGCAATAGTGAATATCTTAGCGAACATAATCCTGACAATTCTTGCAGTGTTTGCAGGCAGAGGCATTATCATACACATATCAAGGAGGAGGAGCCAAGATGACTGGAGGACTTGAAGAGATTCTGCTGGTCGGGCTTGGTGGAGCCATAGGTGCTCCTTTGAGGTACATAGTATCCGGCATAGTGCCAAAGGCCAGGAACCTCCCCACAGGAACACTGCTTGTCAACGTCATTGGAAGCATTATGCTCTCGACCCTTACATTTGCATCATCACAAAATATTAGCCTGCACCTTGTAAATATAGGAGTGCTTGGCTCTTTCACCACATATTCTACGTTTGCATACGAAACTTCCAGAATGCTTGAAGAAGGAAGAACAATAGATTTGATATTAAATATAATCTTGAATCTATCCCTGTGTATATTAGGAGTGTTGCTAGGACATCAGTTAGCAAGTTTAATCTAATTTGAAAGAAAATGAGTTAGTATGGTATCAAAAATTCTCAAGATATACCTTAATGAGAACAGCAAATTCGAGGGAAAGGTTGCACATGAGGCCATAGTGGAGATGCTCAGAGAGGCTGGCATATCAGGAGCAACCGTGCTTCATGGTATCGAAGGATATGGCGTGCATAACGAGATACATACTGCAAGCATACTTAGGCTTGGAACCCAGCTCCCACTAATAATAGAAGCTGTTGATTCAGAAGAGAAGATCAGGGAGATACTCCCAAACATAAGGAAAATGGTTCCTGAAGGACTTGTTACTCTTCAGGAAGTTGAGATAATATATTGAATATCAGCGGTAAAGTACCACTGAAGTCCCTCTTACATCAATGAGTGTTGCCTTTGTGGCCTCAACGAGGGCTTCAGCAATCGCATCAATTCCATCTTCATAAGAGGCACTTTTAAGAACTTTCACCTTTACGAGATGCCTCTCCTTGATATGTTTTTTCAATTCAACGATAAGCTGGTCAGTGACACCGCTTTTGCCAACATTGACAATAGGCTTGATATGAGTGGCTTCAGACCTAAGTTTGTATAGTTTTTCTTTATCCATAATGAACCTACAGAAAATTTATTTGAGTTATACCTTTCGGCAGTACATGAGAATAGTGCTTTGAAAGACAGATATTTTCAAGGGAACTGTCATTCAGTGGAAAGAATGTTAACATCAGTACCATCTATCTCAAAATCATACCATTTGGTTGGTTTTTGAGTGATACCCAGTACCCTTATAGCATACCCAGAATCAGTTTCCTTTATCTCGATCATACCATCGAACAGTTGTTTCAGAGTAGCCACCGTCTGAGGATCGTGCGTCTCATCCTCGACCACAAAGATACCAAATGCTTTTGCGGCTTTGACACGCCCTGTGTAAACATGTAAGAATCTGAAAACGGTCTGCAGATTGGAATACATCAAAATAGTAGATAATGAGTTGATGCATAGCCTCAGGCCAATGGACTCCCTCTGCACGAGGAATTCCTCAAGGTACTGACCCATCCTCACACCGATGCCAGTAAGATCCACCGGGCTTGCCGCCCTCTTGATCATATCCAGATCCTGCGTAGGAATACCAAGTGTTTTGGTAACACAGTCCACAATACCGATATTGGCATTCTCGAGATCAAGATCATTAAGAGAGAACCATTCGAGGACGCGCTCCCCAGTCTCACGAGTAGAAACGATAATAGAAGCTTCGTTGTTCTTCAGGCCAGTATGAACGATCTTATTGAGAAGATCATCCTTTCCACACATAGGAGGACCTATCAACATAAGGTTGGTACCCTCTCTAATCCCTCCGATCAGGTCATCAAGTTCCTTTATACCTAATAAATACTCAACCATGTGTATATTCCTACGATGAATTCGTCCCTGTCAACAATATGCGCAAACTCTGCACACGAATAGCAGGTGCATTTTATTATAACTATTTAAGAATGGCGTTGAGATAGTAGATGTTTGCTTATGCGTACAAGCAGTACATGATAAAGAGATATCATGTTGACATGTTCTTTCGCTTGAGACTACAAATATATTGCAGCATGGCACAACATAATAATAACATATTATTCTTTAGAGACCATACTATATAGACCATACTATATAGACCATACTATATAGACATATTTTATAAATTCCTTATCTGATATGTTTAACGATATGACCGGCTTCCGGGAGAATAATCTCAGACATTGCCAGCTCAACAGCACCGGGAGACCCTGGCAAACAAAAGACTGCAGACCCGCCAATAATGCCTGCATCCGCACGCGTCAGTATGACAGCCGATCCGATCTGTTCAATGCTTTTGTATCTAAAAAGTTCACCAAATCCAGGCATTTGCCTGTCGAACATGGGCACTACGGACTCAATGGTCACATCGGAAGGAGTTAGACCAGTCCCGCCAGTAGTAATTACAATATCTGCACCTTTTAGTATCGCTTCAGTGACAGCTTCTTTTATAGCAGACATTTCATCTGAAACAAGACAATAATCAACTAAATGATGTCCATTTGCTTCGACCAGGTCCAGCATTATTTTGCCGGAAATATCATCAGCACCCACAGGAGATGTTCCTGAACCATACTTTTCATACCTTGAGGTCGAAATGGAGATGATAGCAAATTTAAAGGTTTTAGCTGCATCTTCCTTGTGTTGATTGGAGACAGTGTTCATAATAAAAGTATGTATAATGTGCTATATATGGATTTCCAGGAACTTTATTCCATATATAAATAGAACCGGTCTTTTCAAAAGCTAATTATACTTGATGCACCATAATGAAAAATTCATCAAAAACAATAGATTATGATTCTATTGATAAGACTTATAAACCCCTAAGTAATAGGGGGATGCACCATTGACACATTAACAATTTAAAGAATTTCAAGACGCACTACTCCAAGTCAGGATAACCTGCCTGAAAAAGATAAGAACTTGACAGTGCGTTCTTAGATCATAATAATATAATTCAAGGAGGCTTAAACTCATGGTAAGAAAACCAGCAAGTATGTATAGAAATGTGAAGTCACGCTCATTCACCAGAAGGAAATATATGGGCGGTGTACCAGGCAGTCAGGTCATTCACTTCGATATGGGAAACAAGACCGCTGAATTCCCAGTAAAGATAACACTTCTAGCAGATGAAAGATGCCAGATCAGACACACAGCTCTTGAAGCTGCACGTATCACTGCTAACAGAGCAATGACAACAGCAGCAGGACGTTCCGGCTTCCATATGAAGCTCAGGGTTTACCCACACGAGGTTCTGAGAGAAAACAAGCAGGCAACCGGCGCAGGCGCAGACCGTGTATCAAGTGGAATGAGAGCTGCATACGGAAAGAATGTCAGTACTGCTGCAAGGGTATCCGCAAGACAGAAGATCTTTACGATCTCAGTCAACAAAGAGCACTTCATCATTGCAAAAGATGCTCTGAGAAGGGCTGGTCAGAAATTACCAACTCCTGTCACGATCGTAATCGATCAAGGCCAGGAACTGGTAAGATAAATAATTTTAATATAACAAGAGGGTATCAAAATGGATGATTACGAAACGATGTTGAATAGGGCTATTGAAAATCTCCCTGATGTGGAAACTACGGACGTTCGTTTCGTAATTCCAGAACCCAGGATATTCATAGAAGGTAAGACAACCGTTCTGGAGAACTTTGCAAATATCGCAGATGTTCTGAACAGGGACCCAGACCATCTTATGAAATTCCTCACAAGGGAAATGGGTACTGCAGGTAAACTCGAAGGCAGTCGTGCTATCTTCCAGGGAAAATTCCCCAAGGAGAACATAAAGTCGAACATCGAGGCATATGTGGAAGAGTACGTAATGTGCTCCGAATGTAACCGTCCTGATACCCAGCTTGTCAAATCCGACAGAATAATTATTTTAAAGTGTTCTGCCTGTGGAGCACATCGCCCTGTCAAGAAGAGGCGAACTACAATTGCCACACCACGTGACGCAGTTGAAGAAGGTGAGGAATATGAAGTAAGAATAGATGCTGTCGGTTCAAAGGGCGACGGTATTGCTAAACTTGCTAAATTTACCATATTCGTACCTGGCGCCACAAAAGGTGATGTCCTGAAGATCAAGATCAAGAGGATCAGTGGGAACCTCGCATTTGCAGAACGCGTTGTTTAAACGCGTTCATCCCACATCATCATTGAACTATTCCCTTGAGAGGGTCTAGATGTATCGAGATTCGACTTCAATACCAGAGTTCCATGAACTTATTGGTAACGAAGCTTTCGACAATGATGTAATTCTCCTTAAGGGAGGACTTGAAAGTGGACCTGCCACTTTCGAGGTTCAATTTTTATACTAAGGCGTTATCGGAAATGGGGAGCTAAAGGCTTACATGACCATGGAAGATAAAGGAGCGCATTATTTTCAGCCCAGATAAGCAGACTCCCGGAGAGGATGCAACAAACCTATAATGATATACGAGGACTCTAAAATGGGAAATGTGGATGAGAATACAGATACATCACCGGATAAAGAAGAGATAACAGTGCTCTCCATCCCGGGACTTACCATCGATCTGAAACATCAGAACGGATTTATAAAACTTGAAGCAAAAGGACATTTACGCGGCATTTGCTCCCCTTTCCTTAAAAAAATGAACGCAACCCTTGAAGCTGAAAAGCCGGCACTTGTAGAGAAGGACAGGGTCATTGCTTCCACATGGTTGCCCCCGATCCCCAGTAATGTGTTCAAACGCCTGTTGTTCGCAGAGACCCAGATAGCTCTTGGGAAATACGTTCCAGAGACAGTTTCTTTTGAGATTACAAGGAACTGCAACTGCAACTGTGACCACTGCATCATGAGCGGAGGAGAAGGAGACCTCGATACTGCCACCATCAAAAAAGCCATTGACGAAGCCCTGGATATGGGTGCAGTAGTCATCACTTTCACCGAAGGGGACCCGCTTCTTCGAGAGGATATATTCGAACTTATCGAATATGTAGATAAGGACAAAGCAATAGTCAACATCTACACCCCTGGCACGGAAATGACGCCCGAGGTTGCACAAAAACTTAAAGATATAGGACTTCACAACCTCCTGATCAGCATATACTCCACTGTACCGGAAGAGCACGATTCCGTAAGAAAACTGGAAGGTGCTTTTGAAAAAGCGACCGGTGCAATAAAATATGGATTGGATGCCGGACTTCTTGTTACCATGTGCACCCATGTATCCCCTAAGAACATGGAAAAACTGGAATCTATGTACCAGTTTGCAACGGAATTGGGAGTACACGAATTCTCCCTCTGGGAATCAGTTCCTAAAAGACCTGAAGACCCCATCATCACAGATGAGGACAGGGATCGCATAATGGAAATGTACCACAGGATCAATGCTTCCAAGGACGGACCCCGAATATTTGCGAATACCTATTTCGAAGGCGAAATGCTTGGCTGCATGGCAGGTCAACGCTGGCTACACGTGTGCGTGGAAGGTTCTGTAAAACCTTGCCCGTACATCCCATTCAGTTTTGGTAATATACAGACCGACTCGCTGAGATCGATATGGAGCAAGATACGCAAGGTCAGTGATTTCAAGGGAGAAAGACACACCTGTCTTATGCAGGAGAAGGAATATCTGAAACTTGTATCAAAGATCCCCGAGGAAGCCAGCAAACCTTATGATTTCAAGCTTATCAGGTAAGCGACATATACGTTCAAATTCAAGAATACTGATATTATAAGCGGCAACAAATTTACAGAGGCAGCACATGAATATGAAACTTGACCCATGGGGTTCTGTGAACATCGATGACTATTCCAAACTATTCGATGAATTCGGCATAATGCCCTTTGAAGACATCTGCTCAGAACTCCCCGACCCCCACCGATACATGCGCAGAAAAATGATATTCGGACATCGAAGTTATGATCTGATAACAGATGCAATGAAGAACAAAGAACCTTTCTCGGTCATGAGCGGTTTCATGCCAACAGGAGGAGGACATCTCGGACATAAGATGGTCATGGAAGAGATAATCTGGCATCAGAAGATGGGAGGAGATGCATTTGTAGGTATTGCGGACAGGGAAGCATATTCAGTAAGAGGCATTTCATGGGAAAAGTGTCGGCAGATCGGCATAGAAGATTACATTGTAAGCCTCATTGCCCTTGGATTTGAACCGGACGGACATGTTTACTTCCAGTCCGAATCCGAAAATGTGAAGGACCTTGCATTCGAGCTCAGTGCCAAGGCGAACTTCTCAGAACTCAGTGCCATCTATGGATTCAGCGGAGAGACCAATGTAGCACACATGGTTAGTGCGATCACCCAAAGTGCTGATATCCTCCAGCCGCAACTTTCCGAGTACGGCGGACCTAAACCTACGGTGATCCCAGTGGGAGCTGACCAGGACCCACATATGCGCCTCACCCGTGGACTTGCACACAAAATGAACATGTTCAGGATAGAGGGACGCGAAGACAAGGACAAGAACAAGTTCTTCAGCGTACGTAGCAAAGCCGCACCGGAAGGTTCCCTTGCAGAGATAGCAGAAAGATTGCCCTGGGACACCAAGCTTTTCGAAGGACACATCGATGTCTACGGAGCAGATGATTATAATAAGCTCCTTGAGACGGTAAGAGAGGTCGAGATCGAGAACGGAGGTTATGCTTTTGTACCACCTTCCTCCACCTACCATAGGTTCATGTCAGGCTTGCAAGGCGGTAAAATGTCCAGCAGTATTCCGGAAAGCCTCATTTCACTAAAAGAAGACCCGAAGCTGGCTGCAAAGAAAGTAAAACGTGCAAAGACCGGCGGAAGGGTGAGCCTGGAAGAGCAGAAAAAGCTCGGCGGTGAAGCGGACAAATGCTCAGTGTACGAACTATTGATGTTCCACCTTGTGGAAGACGATAAAGAGCTGGCAGAGATATACGATGAATGTATCTGTGGCAAGCGTATGTGTGGCACATGTAAAGCCCTTGCATCAGAGCTCATGGAAGAATTCCTGACAGACCATCAGGAAAAACGTGAGCTTGCAAAAGACAGACTGGACGATTATGGATTATAAAGAAAGGAAATGATCCCCATGACCGATTATAACCTTACAACCAATGACAAGAATGTGCTTATCGCAATGGATGAACTAACATCCACGACTCCAGAAGAGCTTGCAGAAAAAACGTCCATGAAAGTGGAAACTGCCATGCAATCCGCATTTTCGCTCTCAGAGAACGGGCTGACAGAAGTGACCGATGTTGTCACCGAGATATATTCACTCACGTCAGAAGGCCTTACCTATGCGGAAGAAGGACTGCCTGAAAGACAGATAATGAACTGCCTCTCTGAGCCGACATCCATGGACGAACTTAAAGAAAAGCTATCTCCAAAGATGGTGGGTATCGCAACAGGATGGCTTCGCAGGAAAAATTGGGCGAACATCGAGAAAGGAATGGTGGTCCCTACCGGAAATTCCGATATTGGCGAAGACGAGAAAGCCATTGCAAGCTTCAAGGAAGATAGCCAGACCCTCGAAGAGATAGGCACTGACCAGAACACCATAAAGGACCTCGTCAAGCGAAAGCTGGTATCAAAGACCGAAGACAAGGCCCGCACAGTGTCCATCACCGATGAGGGGCGCCAGCTGGTCAAAGCCGGCATCACCATTGAAGAAGAGATCACACAGATAACATCCCAATTATTGAAGAGCGGAGACTGGAAAGGAAAGAAGTTCAGACCTTACAACATACAGACCCCGCCAAAACCAGTGTACGGTGCAAAGATCCACCCATACCAGCGTCTTATCGACCAGATGCGCCAGATCTTCCTGGAAATGGGATTCACAGAGATAAAAGGCGATGTCGTGCAAAGTTCATTCTGGAATTTCGATGCACTGTTCCAGCCACAGGACCATCCCGCACGTGAAATGCAGGACACGTTCCACTTGGACACAACATCAGACCTCCCGGAAGAATACAAAGAAGGAATATGCGACATGCATGAGCATGGAGGAGACCTTCAATCTACCGGATGGGGCGGTAAATGGAGCGAAGATATCGCAAAACGCGATGTTCTGAGAACCCACACGACTGCTGTTACCATCAAGTACCTTACAGACAATCCAAACCCGCCTGTAAAAGCGTTCTGTATCGACAGGGCATACCGCCGTGAGACCATCGATCCGACACATACCCCTGAATTCGAGCAGCTCGAAGGCGTTATCATGGACGAGAACATGTCCTTTGCAAACCTTCTCGGATGTCTTGAAGAGTTCTACCACAGGATGGGATTCGAGGATGTCAGGTTCAGACCCGGATACTTCCCATACACCGAACCCAGTGTCGAGCCTGAAGTATACATCGATGGACTTGGCTGGGTGGAACTTGGGGGAGCCGGAGTGTTCCGTAAAGAAGTTACCGAACCCCTGGGCATCAAACAGCCAGTACTGGCATGGGGCCTTGGCGTAAGCCGTGTGGCAATGTTAAAACTGGGACTTAAAGACCTGCGTGAGCTCTACCAGGCTGACATCGACTGGTTACGCAAAAGTCAGGTATGTCAGTTAAAGGATTGATAAGCGGGCATTCCCGCTTAACTCATATTTCTTATTTTTAGCAATACCTTTGCAAAAAAGGAGCGCTTCATTTCAACTGCACCTGAAGGACACAGTTCGCGACAACAATAGCATAGGATACACTTTTTCTTATTTATTTGCAGTTCCCCGTCTTCCTGTTCTATAGCTTTCGCAGAGCAGTTCAGAACACAAGCCCCACAAAGAGTACATGAAAAAGGATCAATGAATGGTCTTATAGTGAACAGGTTCCCAAAACGGCTCACGATGAAAGAAGGCATACTTCCAACAAGTGTCACCCCTGGCATTGCAAACTCGACCCTCGCCTCATCAAGAGGCAAACCCACCACATCAGGCTCAGGATGACCGAATCCTCTATTGAGGGCAGCAACATTCGTAGGAACCGTCAGAGGATCAAGACCAATAACCTTTGAAGCCACAATATCAAGAGAAGCAGGATCAAAGCTTGCCATCACAAGATCAGAGCTAACAGGATGACCAAGTGCAGGACCGTTGCCTTCCATTCCCACCACCCCATCCATCACAGCAAGATGAGGTACCTTCACAGAATAGACATCAACAAGCGCATCAGCGAACATGTCCATCTTTCCAAGCACATGTGCCTGTTTCCTGAACTTCAACGGAAGAGCACCAAACATATTTTTCACAGCACCAGTATACTTTGTCAGTTCATGGGTCTTGAGCTTTGGAAGAGAGATGACAACATCTGCCTCCAGGACCGGTTTTGCATAATAGATATGTGAAAGCTGTACCGAGTTCTCAACGTCCACAGGAACATAACCTGAAATCTCGAAGCTCAAGACCTCTGCACCCCCCCTTTGTGCAGCTTCCCTTATACCGGATATATCAAGAGCTTCATCAGTAACACCCGGATGACTTATGCCAGCACCATCCCCTACAATAGGGACACCCCCTGCCTCAATGACAAGTTCACACATAGCCTCGACAATGGCCGGGTGTGTAGTTACAGCTTTCTCAGGAGGAACTGCAGCAAGGATATTTGGTTTTAAAAGGACCTTCGCTCCCGGAAAAATAATACATTCCAGCCCACCTATAAGACCTATGGCCTCTCTGACCGCATCCTTTGCATCCGAATAATCAGTACACCTTACAATGGATACCTGAGGCACATATCCCATTTTTCAGTACCCCCGGTTCTGTTTATTCTCCAGCTTCTTTCTGGTATTGACTATACCCATAATGTAAGCCGGTATTATACCCATGGCAGTACACGTCTCAAGGGAGATACCATCACAGGTAATGTCAAGATGATGGTCTGTAAGGGAATACAATTTCTTTGGAAGACCTTTTCTGCCAAGACCAATAAGCAGAAGATAAGAACGGTTGCGCATCACGCCTTCAGCGATATCTTCCGGAGTGACGGTGAACTTTTCCTCAGGCATTGAGGTAGTTACCACAGCAGTTCCAAACTGGGACTGGAAGCCTTTTTTAGGAAGATCGAAAATGAAAAGACGGTTATTCTCATGCAATGCCTTTAGATATTTACCAGACCCGCCAATGGTTGTCTTATCCATAACATATTCCACAAGTTCCTCAGGGGTCATCTTAAAAGGAAAATCAAAAAGACAGAGGGTCAGACCGTAAGCATAACAGATCGGTGCAGCTCTTGCAATCGCACGATAATGAGCATCAAGCACCTTTATTTTATCATAAGTATTTATAAGACCAAGTGTTAACACAATTTAAACCTCGTTCAGTACCATACATAGAACATATTGTTTACAGTTGTCGTATCGGTCACATTCACGACAATCCTGCCATAAGCTCGCTTTTTCAGACATAGGAAGTTCCACAAAACCCATTTTTTTGAAAAAGATGGGAGATGTAGTCCTTACATAAAGCCGTTCATGAGAGACATCTTCAATGAGCCTGGAGATCATTTTTGATCCGATCCCCAATCCACGATAGGTAGGATGGACTGCAATGGAATGAACTTCACAACATTCCTTTTCCGAAACTGCTGCTACTCCAACGATCTTACCATCCATTTCAGCAACTATGAAATCCTCCATGGGAACATCATCGATATCAAGGAAATATGTTCCCACAATACCTTCAACGGACCTACGATCAGATGCTTCTGCACCCCTTATCGCCACATGGACATTTTCATTCATTTTCAGAGAACCTCATCCATGCTGCCACTTCTGAAACCTTCCAGATCAAGCGTCACATATGGGTAGCCTATTTTTTTCAGGCAGCTAAGGATCGGAATTCTATTTTGAATGATAATAGGAATATCCACAGGCTGTACCTCGATACGGGCAATATCGTCGTGCACCCGCACCCTTACCGAAGATATTCCCAAGGAGTGAATGAGATCTTCCGCAGTTTCAATTTTTCCAAGGAGATCAGAGGTCACTTCAGTATCATAAGGGAGTCTTGAAAGAAGACAGGAATTTGAAGGTCTATTGGCAACATCAAGTCCGAGATAGGATGCCATCTGGCGAACTTCCCCTTTACTTACATCGAACTCTACATAAGGAGTAAAGATCGAAGAGCCAGCTTCCCTTAGGGCTTCCAGCCCGGGTCGGCGACCGGTTATTTCGGAAGCATTAGTCCCTTCCATAATTACGTTCACCCCTTCCTCTGAAGCTACGCCTTTTAGCTTCCTGACAAAGTGATTCTTACAATAATAGCATCTCTGAGGATCGTTCATTCTTATACGCTCATCGAAGAGAATGTCATGGTCAAGAACAATGTGTCTTATCCCAATAACTTCTGCTGTTCTTTTTGCATATTCAAGTTCACTTTGTGGCATCACAGGCGAATAAAGGGTGACTGCAAGAGCATTGTCCCCCAATGCATCAAAAGCCAGAGCAGCAAGAGTTGAACTATCCACGCCTCCTGAAAAGGCAACAAGCACTTTTTCTTTCTCAGCTATGGCCCTTTTTATAAGATCCATTTTATCGGGAAGTGTCAATTTTATTGCTGGTTCCACGTTAAATCAAAAGTACCGAAAAGATAAATAAGTGCTGTATGAGGAAAAAAGAGTCAAAACTGATTACTTTTTTTATTATCTATTTGCATCGATAAAATATATATCTTATTATGATGATAATGGTTATATTGGTTAGTGGACAAATTAGTGCATTACAATAAGAGAGAAAGGTGAAAAAGTGGATAATGAATGGGAGATAGACCTGAAATTACCGGATATATCTGCAATGGCCACCCTTCTGGCAACTGCAATATGTTCTGCCATAATGGGTGCCGCAGAGATCGCTTACACGATGTTATGGATCACCTCTGCGTATGAACGCCATGGAAAAGACTTCTTTATCGACCTCATCAATGCAAAGTCACTAACATGGACCGCAGAATTCGTTATTGTTGCGGGATCTTTGATGTTGTTTTCTTCAATTATATTCCTGATAACAATGTTCTACTCACTGATAGAACTGAATGCGTTGAAAGATCCAAGTAAGAAGATCAGGATGAACGTAATATTCCTGCTTTTCATATTTGCAATGATATTGCTGTTCATAGCACTCATTTCAGCATTGATCCTGAGATATATATGATCGGGAAGACATACAAATAATCCAACGGATGGGAGATCATGAGCTTTACCAATATTGCAGGCACAATAAGAGAAGTGCCAAAACCGGTCGAAAAAAAGAGAACGACCTTTGATGAGATCCAAAAAACAGCTACCAAGACTAAAAGGGTGATGTATCCAATTTCTGCTATCGTGGGACAGGAAATGATGCTTCGGGCATTGATACTCAATGCCATCAATCCATCCATAGGAGGAGTTCTGGTACGAGGTCAGAAAGGGACGGCAAAATCAACCGCAGTGAGAGGATTAGCAGAGATCTTGCCGGATATTGAAGTGATCGGAGGATGCAAATATAACTGTGACCCATTGGACACCGACACGTTCTGCTGGGAATGTGTGGACAAACAGAGAAAGGGTCAGATAAAGGTAGAAAAAGTACCGATGAAGGTTGTAGACCTTCCGGTTGGAGCTACCGAGGACAGGGTTGTTGGAAGCCTTGACATCGAGAAGGCTGTAAAGGAAGGCACCCAGGCTTTTGAACCGGGTATCCTTGCCAATGCGAACCGAAATATCCTTTATGTGGAAGAGATCAACCTTCTGGACGATTTTGTAGTGGATGCGTTGCTCGATGCTGCTGCAATGAACGTGAATACGGTGGAAAGAGAAGGGATCAGTGTCAGTCATCCTGCCAATTTCATTATCGTAGGAAGCATGAACCCGGAGGAAGGAGAGCTTCGACCACAGCTTCTTGACAGGATAGCCCTTCAGGTGGAAGTTGAGGGAATCACCGATATTGAGCAAAGGGTAGAGATCATTGAGAGAAGGAATCAGTTCAACAATGACCCGCAGGAGTTCAGAAGGGATTTTGAATCCGAACAAGAGAAATTGCGTGCCAAGATAATCAAGGCAAAGCAGGCAATAGGCAGGATATCCGCAACAAGGGACAATCTGCGAACAATTGCGAAGATATGTGTCGCTTTCAATGTTGATGGTCACAGAGCCGATATTATGATAGAACGTACTGCACGCACAAATGCGGCTTATGAAGGTAGAGAGAGGATCACCAACGAGGATATTATAGAAGCCGCAGAGATGGTACTGCCTCACAGAATGAGAAAGAAACCATTCGAAGAAGAGGAGTTCAGTGCGGAACAACTTCGGGCTGTAGTTAACGGAACTGTTTAAGACAGGTATATCGAATGAAGGATCAAGT
>NZ_JAGSOI010000037.1 GCF_023684405.1 Methanococcoides seepicolus
TTCAGGGAGTGACTAAAATAGAGACATAGTATATTGTTTTTTGGTAAAATCAATATCAAGCACTGATGGAATGGTGTTGAGTATTCTAAGTTTATATCAAAAACGCGAGGATGGCTGAATAGTTACGTAAAAACTAAAAAAAGGGCATCACATCAAAGGTGATGCCATTTGTCAATATTATTTCTTGAACTCAGTGTATCCGCATTTGCCACAGGTAAGTCTGTCCTTGTGGTCTGCAAGATAGACACCATCGCCGCAGCGTGGGCAGAACTGCCTTAGCCTTTCAATGGATTCGCCGTTTACTTTATAGTAGTCTTTGACAGCCATGTTTACTCACCTGCTTCTTCTACAACTTCTGCCTCAGGAAGTTCGTTCCTTTTGAGGACATATTCTTTCTCTACAACCTTCATACGATCTGCATCTTCGTAGATCTTTGCATAGCCATTTGCTGCAGACATACCGTAGCTGTTCTCGAACTTCTGAAGGATGACAAGTTCAAGGGGTACGTTAAGCATTGCAGCCAGTTTGCCCCTGACATCGATCCTTGAAGGTGTGGAACCCTCGAATGTTGCATCGAACATCACTTCACGCCTGTTGAGAAGCGCATTATTTTTGTCTTCAGTAATATTAATATCCATTTAATTTCCTCCGCACGTTGTATAACTGTTCTTTATGATCCTGTTTTTCAAGGATCTTATCAAATAGATCCTTAAGTTCTGCTTTTATGGATTCTGTAACCCTTACAAGCATTACACCCTTATCCGGTTGACCATAAAGGACTACCGAATTCAAAGGTGCCATTAGTATCGCAGGCAAAGCTGCAAGATCTTCTTCGCCTTGTACGAAAATTCGGACATTTTTATCAGACACGATCGCATCGCCTATCACATCGATCAGATCCTCGGTTATTACCCCGGGGGGATTATCTACTGTTATCTCAGTGAATCCCTTATGCTTTGTTCCATACACGACCTGTGATGAAGCGGGTGCCCTTTTTGTCCTATCATCCACGATCAGAATATCTGGAATGATGTTTGATTCGAGCAAGTGAAAAGTAGTAACATCGCCCACAGATATAAGTATTGTGGGATTGTCGAGGTCATCTACAAGACTTCTGACAGCATCCCCGCCAGTACCTGTATACAAGACCCCGAAAGGTTTCCTTAAAAGAGGCCGAAGGCTTTCTGGTAAGGAAATATGTAAACCCAACTTACCGCACCTTCAAAGCGTATTTATCGGCAACTTCAACGCCGATCATTTCTGCTATTATGGAACGTTGAGGATCAACGATAATGACAAGTCCGCTCCAGTCATCACTCAAATTGCTTGAAGCGCAAACAGGACATGTCTGACCTGTAACGATCCTGTGACATTCACGGCATACCTGATCTACCATTTAGAAACACCCCGGTTTATTCATCTTTATTTTTAGATCCATCGGACTTAGGCTTGCGTGCATCCTCAAGCCATTCGAACCTGCCCAGAGCATGCTGACGCATTGTCAGGCCGATCTTACTGTCCCTTGGTTCTCTCTCATTGGTGCTCACAGCAACGATACGGGCACGCACTTTGTCACCTTCTGAAAGAGTACGGTTTCCGACCTTGCTAATAAGCCTACCATTCTTACCATCGTAGGACATGAAATCATCAGTGATCTGGCTAACGTGTAAAAGACCATCCATAGCACCAATGCTGACAAAAGCACCGAATTCTACGGTCTCTACTACCAGACCTTCCATGACCTCCTGAAGTATTGGGACGAATACAATAGCTTCAAAGATCACATCGTAATAGACAGCGCCGTCTCCTACAAGGATATGCCCTTCACCTATCTCTTCAATATCAGTGACAGCGACAATGGAGCCCAGCGCCTTATCGACCCTGCCCTCAAGCTTCTCCTTTAACGCATCCTTTACGCTAACTCCTACATCTTCGCCCAACAGACGGGGAGCTACACGGATCGTGTCCTTAAGTTTCATCCTTTTATACATATCTCGATCTCCAATATGCCCTGCATTAATTTAAACTGCTACTACAATTATAATATGATGGTCACATTATATCTAAACGGTTCTTCTGGCGCAAACGCACAACGCTAACATCCGCATCATTAAGACGCTTTACCAGACCAACATCATTGGTCAGCACCGCTGCATCCATATCAAGAGCAAGCTGGAGGATGACATCGTCCGCAATTCCTGCCCCTTCAACGAGAGTACATCTATCTGATAACGAAAGTCCAACCTTTGCTGCAGTTCGGCTCTCGCCCCTGTACTTCTTGACCAGGGACTTGAGCTCGTTGACGACCGCCTGGGGCACAACGAACTCATCGTACCCGAGGCGCCCCAGTTCACCAAAGATGTCTACTTTGAACTGAACCGGTATCATGAAACCGTTCGTATCGATTATAACCTTCAATCTTTGATTACTCCAACACCAATAAGTCGCCAGCGTGAACCAATACGCCTACTGATAGCTACCATGGAGCCTGCCTCAGCACATACCGGACGCTTTAACTTTGCCTCTGCGACATCCTCACGTGCACTCGTAACGATACCTACAGTAGTTGCAGTACCGACATTGAGCATCAGAGGTTCACTGGTCTTGATCTTACCAATGGATTCCTCATCAGACACACCCACTACGCGTTCAAGCAACTTCAATTCAAGAGTGAACGAGTCACGCGTTGGCGGCAATGTACCTGGCACACCTGCAACCTGTCCCGTAAGGGAATCACTCTTTGTGATACTTGGGTCCAGACCGGTGCCCAATGCAAGCAATCCACCAGGAGTTGCCTCATCGACCTTTTCCTTCCCTGCAATTATAAGATTGATGTTGGTGAAGATAGGTTCCCATCTAACAGCGTTCTCGATCTCGAACTTACGTCCCGGACGTATCTCAATATCATCGCCTGCTTTTAATGAACCTGCTGTAAGTGTTCCACCAATAACGCCACCTGAGATCTTATCAATAGGTGTTCCAGGTTTGTTGATATCGAAGGACCTTGCAATAAGCAAGTGTGCAGGCTTGTCAAGTTTCTGCACTGGAGTTGGGATCATTTCGTTCATCGCACTGATGAGAACATCGATATTGATGTTCTGCTGTGCGGAGATCGGAACAACCGGTGCACCCTCTGCAACCGTTCCTTTTACGAACTCCTTGATCTGATGATAATGTTCAATGACCTTTTCCTTTGGAACAAGGTCGATCTTGTTCTGCACGATCACGATATTCTTGATACCGATGATGTTCAGGGCCATAAGATGTTCCTTTGTCTGTGGCTGAGGACATTCCTCGTTCGCAGCAATGACAAGAATAGCTCCATCCATGATAGCAGCTCCGGAGAGCATTGTTGCCATCAGGGTCTCGTGGCCAGGAGAATCTACAAATGACACTGTCCGAACATCTTCCGTTTTTGTCCCACAGTGCTCACAGGTCTTAGCAACGCTAAAACACTGAGGCTCCGGGCAGGCAGGGCACTTCCTGAAAGTAGTATCTGCATACCCTAACCTAATAGATATACCACGCTTCATTTCTTCACTGTGCGTATCTGTCCATACACCTGACAGTGCGCTTACAAGCGTCGTTTTTCCATGATCGACATGACCCACCATGCCAATATTAACACAAGGCTGACTCAATTTTTGATTTCCCTCCCTATCGGGCTAAAATAAAAGTGTGATGTAATATAGATTATCTAAATTAAATGTAACTGCTTTAAAGTTTGTGATACCATGTCATTCCTAATATATAAGTGATTTCAACCATAATAATATCATACTATACTTATTAGTGATGTCATAACAGACAAAGCAACATGACAATAACAAAAACACTTAAAAAATAAAGGCGATAAGCTCACTCATCGCCAACTTTCTTTGAAGACCTGCTTCGATACACAAAATATCCTGCAACTGCAAGCACTATGACCACACCTGCACCAATGATCACCAACATATTGGAACCATCGGCCTTTGCAGATGCCGGAAGTACATCGGTCTTGATCTTTACGGTATCAGATATCTGGTCAAGCCCCTTGATATCCTCATACTTGATCTCACTGTTCAAAGCGTAAGCCTTTGAAACTGCAAGATCATCAACCTTAAGCTTGAAAACTGCAACTGTGCTCTCACCGGCTTCAAGTGTACCCAAAAATGCCTGATCATCAGTGGTACTGAACGGATCAGCTGCACTTATCCTTACAGTAGCATCCTTTGCCGGAAGGTCACCTACATTCTCATAAGTAACATAGATCATGCTCTCGGAATCAGGATAGAGCTCACCCGTGACATTTGTCACCTCGAACCTTGCCTCATCTTTTACAAAGATATCGAAAGTGGTGTTCTGTCCACCAACATCATACCAGAGTCCAACCTCCATATTAGTGATACCAAGATTGGTCTCATTGTCACCACTTATCTGCACATTCTTCTGGTATCCATAATAAAGGTCCAAGCGCATCGGGTAACTTCCAGACCCTGCATTGTTCGAGATCTCGATATTGAACTTCACAGGAGACTCGGTCTGCTGACCTGATACAAGGGTCCCGGCTTCCTGAGGACCAGACTTGACATCAACATCCGGATCAAGGGAGGTCAGAACCGCTACAATACCAATTGCAGTAGTGCGCTGTGATTCATATGACATTTCAGTGCTCTGCAATTTCTGTTCCAGCTTATCAAGATATTTCTTGTCCCCCTCCGATCTAAATCCCGTAATAAGACCCTTGTTCATAAGATCGAGGTTCAAAGTAACGGAATCGCCACGCTCAAATTCATTATCGCCCACAAGGGTTGCAGTCACATCAGGACCGCCATACACAGTATAATAGTTCTCATCGAAATTGAAAAAATCAGGCAGTTCAGCATTAGCTGCCGTAAACTCAGCACTTGCCGGAATTGCACAAAGGAGCAAAACCGCAAGTGAAGCCATAATTGGCAAAGCATATCTGGAATCGGTCATTTTTACCATAATTAGTCCTCTTGATATTGTAAATTAGATAATTTAAAAATATTATTTAGCTTTTTTAGCCTTCCTCAAAGTATTGTAGCCCATGTAGATAACCAGCAATAGAATTCCTACAAATGCTACAAGAGTGATACTTATGCTGGACTCCCTGGACCTTATCGGAACCTCAACAAAGATGTTATCCGAAAACTCGATCTCGCCATCATCATTGCGATATTTGACCTCACTATCGATACCATAGATCTTCTCGACAGCAGATATTTCCGAAGCAACATTGAATGAAACGGTCTTACCTTCACCTGGGGCAACGTTCCCAAGATCAACGACCGATCTGCTAGAGCTCAAAGGTTTCATCGTAATGATGCGGGCATATGCATCATGTGCTTCGACCTCACCGATATTCGTATAGGTCACATTGATAGTACCAGATTGTCCTGACGTAAGTTCCCCTTCGACCTCAGAGACCACGAACTTTGCAGAAGGTTCGATGATAACCGGGATCAGAAGCGTCGTATTCCTGATCTCGTAGAAGGTCGTATGATCAACATCAGGCAGACCGATCCTAACAGTAATTCCATCGGTCATCTCCACCTCATCCTGGAATTCATAGCTCACAGGGAGCAAAAGCATATAGCTACCTGCTGGAGCATTGTCAGAGATAGTGATAGTAAAGGACATAGGATCATCAGGAAGTACGCCAGGTGAAAGCATTTCAAGAGTCTGGACGCTCGTAACCGGATCGACCTCTATATGATCTGTAGAAGATATCATCTCAGCCTTAATGCCGAATGCTGTTGTTCTCAAAGACTCATATTCAAGCTCCTTTAAGGACAAGGAATGCAATCCCTCGTCCGTTCCCACATCGCCTTTTGCCTTAAAGCCATGCAAAACACCTCTGTTAGAAAGAACAACACGCACCTGTGCAGTCTCCCCTCGTTCGAACTCAACGTCCCCCAGAACGGAAGCATAGATATCCGGTTCACCATATCCGTCATAATAATTGGTGGAAAATTCATGATTCGGCTGCATGAACTCTTTTGCTTCCGCCAAAGGGGAAACTGCCAGAACGAGCAAAGCTACAGCCAACAAAAATGTTAGCATGAACGCCGAATTAACATATTTCTGTTTTTTTGTATATTTACAATTCATCATCAAAAGGCATCAGCCCCCGGTTCATTGCCATAAGTACCTATTTCTGTACCCAGTTCTTTATTTTCAAATGATCCGTCAAGTAACGTTTTTGCTGCTTTCCTCTTCTCACGGAAATTGTCAAGCAGAACCATAACCGGCGGGAAGATCACAAACGTTGCGAACAGAGCAAGTCCCACATCTATTACAGTGATAACACCAAAGCTACTGATCATATTGAAATCGGACACCACCAGTGCACAGAATCCAAACAGCGTAGTCAGTCCTGAAGTTATAATGGCCTTACCGATCTTGATACCCGCTTTCGACATAGCTTCCTCAGGAGTGGCACCTTTTTCTTTTTCCTCGAAATACCTCTCCATCATCAGCACAGCATACTCCGAACCAACACCAAGGATCAGGGCACCCAGTGTAGCTGTCATGGGTGTATAGTCCATACCCATAAGATACATCAGGCCTCCTGACCAACCAATGACCATGAACATGGTAATAACGGGAACAAGCGCTTTGAGAAGATCACGATAGATCAAAAGCAACCCGCCAAATACCAGACCAAGGCCAAGATACGTCATGAACACCCTTCCAGATGTAAGGGCACCGATAACTTCTGTAAAGACCACATTGCTTCCGGTTATCGTTGCAGATACACCCGGCGGCGGAGCCATCCACACCATGTCATCCTCGACAACATCGATAAGAACTTCAATGCCTTCCATACCAAGACCGCCCATTGCATCACCAATGTTCAGATTAAGCAACAGCATATTCCCACCATACATGAAGCGCTCTTTCTGCTGAGCAGGCATCTGATCATACAAAGCATTTATCTCAGCCTCACTATCGGGAATGACGCCACCGTTCATTGAACTGATGACAGAGGCCATACTCTCCGCTCCGAGAATGCTGCTTCGACTATCGACCTCATGTTCGGCAAACTCATTCATCCATTGCAGAAGTTCGGGATCAGCCACATTATTAGTCTTTATGATTATGTTGAACTGGTCCTCACCCCCGGTTATATCCGAAAGATGCCCAAGGTCTATCAGCGCAGGAAGGTCCTGCGGAACGAAGGACTCCGTATCTGTCTGTATACCTACTTGAGTATCAGCCACCAACCCCGCCGTACAGGTGAGAAGAGCTATGGAAAGGACCAGGAAAGGATGCTTTAGAGTGAAGGTGGTGGTACGTCCAAGCAGCCTTTCCATAAGATCCGGCTTAGTATCTTGAGTGGAAGAGGATGCTTTCGACTTGCTTCTTCCATTTAAAGATAATTTTGCAAATTTCTCCTTGCGTATCGCTTGCATGTGGTCAAGACCATATATCACGGTCACCCCGACAAACAGGGATGCAAGGAAACACATTACAATACCTATGAGAAGCAATTTTGCAAAATCCTGTATCATAGGTACACTGGAGGTAAGAAGGGAGAAGAAACCCAGTGCAGTAATTATAAGTGCGATCAGAACAGCCGGACCTGTGTGCTTTATAGTATTCACCACGGCAGCCTCAGGAGATCCATCTTGTTCAAGTTCTTCCTCGATACGATTATGGAACTGGATGGCATAATCAATACCAAGCCCAATCAATACAGGGAAAGCTGCCATTGAAACCATTGTCATGGGTATCTCCAGATAACCCATAGCTCCGAACGTATAGATGATTCCCAGCAACACAATTGCCAATGGCATAAGCCTCCACCTGACATGACCAAATACCAGGTAGAGTACCACTATCATCAATATGACTGAAAGACCAAGCAATACAGCCATACTTGACATCATTGCATTGTTCATGGAAATCATGAAAGCCGGTTCTCCGGTAACCACTACATTATAATCAGGAGGGAACTCCGCCATTGCGACCGAGACCTCAAGTTCACGCAAAACTTCCTGTTTTTGTTCATCTGAGGTTGAACCTGCCATCTCCACATACATTAGAGTGTGAGTAGCATCAGGCATCAATGTCGTTGGCACATAGTCCCTTATCAATGTTGCAAGTTCCACATCATCTTCAGGCAATGCTGCTTCACCGTTCACTTTGTAATTGGCATCCTTGATAACAGATGTCGCACTTTGCACCCCCACAACACCAGGAAGTGACAACGTCATGTGTTCGAACCGGTCCATCGCCTGCAGTGCAGCAGGATCACTTACCTGCCCATCCTCCACTATGACAACAATGGCTTCAATACCGAAAATGTTTTGATAAAGATGATCAAAATCCTGGAAGAGTTGAGAAGTCTTCTCAACAAAAGTATCAGTGCCGGACTTCATTTCAATGCCCTGTGCACCCTGCATGGCTACAAGTACCAGCAGTAATGAAATAAGTATGATAGGAATGGTGTTGCTCTCAATAAAGACACCCAGTTTTTCGAATAAGTTCTTTATGATGACTACCCCCTCAATCATTATCCGAGCGTTTTTCCCGAGTCATCTTCTCAAGGAACAAAAGAGCATTAGAGTGCATATGTTTATGGAATTTGATAAGGATTTTCTGTGCATTTAGTGCTTCATCAATATCCTCATCACTCAGATCAGACATACATTCTGATGCGACACTGCACATTTTATCGACCATATATTCAGATCGTTTTAACCCATTTTCAGTAAGACCCAATAATGTTTTCCTGCGATCAGACGGATCATCCTTTCGATAAACAAGTCCCTCCGCTTCAAGAGAATCGATAAGGCTTGTAGCACTACTTTTCTTGATCTCCAGATATTTTGCAAGATTCGAAGGCATGACCTCCCCTTCGCGCTTTATAAAATGAATGGCCTTATTCGCAGTATTGTTCAAACAAATATCATCTTTTTCAACAAACTGGCCGATAAGGTTGCTTTCAATTTTTTTTCTCAGGTAATCAATTTCAAGATGCAACTCTACCATTTGTTTTGTTTTATCCACAGGGCACCTCCGTACTCTTTAAGATCATAACTCGGACCATATAAGATTCGATTACCCAATCTTTCGATAATCGAATGGTTAGATTTTCTAATATTATTATCTACATATAAAGCTTTTGAGTTAAATGACTGATTTGAATACGGAAGAGGATATGTGCCAATAAATCGCCCCGTTTGAACTAGAGGATATCTAAGAAAAAAAGTAGTTGGTCGCAAGATAGAAAACGTGATCTTGCACCACATTAATAATCTATGGGACCGAAAAATAAATGCCATAAATGAGTTGGAGGAGGGGTGAAATTGGACACGCCTCCTCGTTTGGAGTCAGCCCCTAAACCGAATTTATTATATAAAAACATTTTGTCAATTATTATTAAAGATAGATTGAAGAAAATCTTGAAATGTTGATTCATTTAGAAGAAGAAGCATTTTGGAAGTAGACAGGTACTATATATCTACTATGACCACAAAGCATTAGATATTGAATCAAACTGGGGAGTTGGTCTAATGTTGTCACAAAATCTACCATACATGGAATTGACCTTTTTTGACCTTCTATCAGCATTGATAGTACTCGTATTAGGCATCATTGTTGCAAAGGTCCTCATAGGAATATTCAAGAATGGATTACAGAAAACAGATCTACCGGAACTTATCGTAGAGTTCCTGTCAAAATTCATCCTTGCACTTCTATATGTTGCAGTCCTCCTTGCAACCGTATCAATGCTTGGATCTGACATTAGTTCGGTCATTGTCGGACTTTCAGCAGTTATCGGCCTGATCCTTGGCTTTGGAATGCAGGATACATTGACAAATATTGCAGCAGGCATCTGGATTGCCACACTTCGACCTTTCGATAAAGGCGAGTTCTTAGTGGTTAATGGCTTTTCAGGAAGCGTACATGAGGTAGGGATTATGGCAACCGAACTGCTCACACCTGACAACAAGCTCATCACAATACCAAGTAAACTGGTATGGGGAAGCCCTATAGTCAATGCGACAAGAATGCCCACCAGAAGAGTTGATGTTGATGTGGGAGTCAGCTACGATACCAAACTCGAAGATGCACTACAGGTTGCCATCGAACTTATGAAAGAGAATGCAATGGTGCTTGCAGAACCTGCACCGGCTGTCGTTACCACTGCGCTCGCAGATTCATCAGTGAACCTGCAACTTCGTGCATGGACAAATACTGAAGATTACTGGGGAGTAAAAGGTGCATTGACGAACGGCATTCTGAAAGCATACAAAGAAGAAGGCATCGGAATTCCTTTCCCACAACTGGACGTACATCTGGAAAAGGAATGATCATTTTATTAAAGGGGGTTTAATAAATGACAGAGAACAAAACATCGATCCAGCCATCAACGAACGGACCATATATTGTAAAAGAACTGAACGACCTGAAGAACTCAAAGGGAGAAACTTTCGAACCGCAGCCCATGGTAGCCCTATGCCGCTGTGGCCAGTCCTCGAACAAACCGTTCTGTGACGGAACACATTTAAAAGTGGGATTCACGGGCGAAAAGGTCGAAGGCAGACAACCTGACAAGATCGATAACTATGTTGGAAAAGAGATCACGATCCATGACAATAGGGGAGTATGTTCCCATCGTGGATACTGCACAGACAATCTACCGACCGTTTTCAGAATGAAGGTAGACCCATGGATCGATCCTGATGGTGCAAGTGTGGAAGACATAATCAGGGTCGTAGAGATGTGCCCGTCCGGTGCCCTTAGTTACACAAAGGATGGAGTTCTGCACAAAGATGTTGACCGAAAACCAGGCATCACTGTCACAAAGGACGGACCCTACGATGCTGTCGGTGGTATCGAGCTCGATGATCCTGAAGGAAACACTCCCGAATCAAAAGAACATTTCACCCTTTGCAGATGTGGTGCTTCGAAGAACAAGCCATTCTGTAGCGGAGAACACTGGTATGTTGAATTCAAAGACGAGAAGAACTAAAATACACTTTCTGTGAGGATATAACATGGGAAAATACAGATGTTCCGTCTGTAACTGGGTCTATGATGAAGAAGCGGAAGGGCAGAATTTCGATTCCCTGCCTGACGACTTCACATGTCCGGTCTGTGGCGCTCCAAAGTCTGCATTCGTTGCAGAGGCAAGGGGTAAAGGTAAGGAAGATATAAAGACCACTGTTGCAGAGAAGATAATTGAGCAACTTGAGGTCTTTGGCGTAAAATATGTTTACGGAATACCGGGAGATTCCAATTTACCGCTGATAGAAGCCATCCGAAAGAGTGAAAAGATCAGGTTCATCCTTACAAGACATGAAGAGACAGCTGCTTTTATGGCATCTGCCCACGGGAAGATGACCGGAGAGCTCGGAGTATGCATGTCCATAGCAGGTCCGGGTTGCACTAACCTGATAACCGGATTGATGGACGCTGCCACTGACAGAAGTCCCGTACTTGCATTTGCGGGACAGATCCCTGAAGTGTACCTTGGAAGTGAAGCTTTCCAGGAGATAGACCAGATTGAGCTGTTCAAACCCTTCACGGAATTCGCAGAGACCATTGCAAGAGAGAATCAGGCTCTTAAGCTTGTCACAATGGCGACTAAATATGCTTTCAAGAAACCCGGTGTATCAGTATTGAGCACACCGACAGACATACTTGCAGAAAAGCTTGATGAGAAGGTTTATTCTATCGAAAAAAGAATATTCTCCAACAAAACAGCTCCAAGGGATGAGGACGTTCAAAAAGCTGCAGACCTTATCAATGGATGTCAGAAGGTCACTCTTTTTGCAGGCTGGGGGTCCAGACACAGTGGGAAGCTGATAAAGGAACTCTCTGCAAAACTGAACGCACCTGTTGCAACCACATCAAGAGCAAAAGGTGTAGTACACGAAAATGATCGTTTTAGCCTTGGCGTATTGGGGTCCATCGGTTCGAAACACGCTGCAAAGGCAATAAAGAACTGCGACCTGATAATTATTATGGGTTCCGGTTTCAGGCAGGCTAACCTTGTACCTTCAGGAATAAAGATAGTACAGATAGATATCGACCCGACAAAGCTCGGCAAGACCTTTGATGTTGATGCGGGAATCGTTGGTGATGCAGACCTTGTACTCCAAAAACTTTTGCCACTTATTGAAAGGAAGGAAGAGAACACAGAATTCCTTGAATATATAGACAAAATGAAACAGGACCACCACGAAGAACTTGAAGCCGAATCGAACGACCTTTCCATTCCGATAAATTCTGGTTATGTGATACAGGCTATAAAGCGTCATGCAGACAAAGATGCGATCATCTGCGTTGATGTGGGGGACCATACATATTGGTTCTACAAGAAGTTCATGTGCGAAGGACAAAGAACATTCATGTCCGCAAACATTGCAAGTATGGGATTTGCACTCCCAGCGGCATTGTCAGCAAAGCTTGATTATCCGGATAAGCAGGTCATATGTGTGACAGGTGATGGTGGTTTTGCAATGTTAATGGGAGATTTCACTACCGCTGTAAGAGAAGGCCTTGGAATAAATGTCATAGTCTTTAACGATGGTAAGCTCAAGAACATAAAGAAAGAACAGCTACGAGACAATTATCCCGAATACGGAGTGAGCTTCCCTAATCCCGACTTTGCACAATTTGCCAGCTCTGCCGGAGGCGAAGGTTACAGGATAGAAGACCCGAAAGATCTCGATGCTGCACTTAAAAAAGCATTCTCATCTGAAAAGGCATCACTTATTGAAGTTGTAGTTGACCCGGATAAGATGGCTGCAAGCACAAAAAGGGTAGATTAAGGAACTACCTCAACCCCTTTCCAAAAAGCAACATACCCCGTTATCTCTTTTGCTGCCTCTTTCGGTTCAGGATAGGACCAGGCAGCATCATTATTTTCTTCCCCGTTGACAACGATATCAAAATAATGTGCCAGACCCTTCCAGGGACATGTTGAACGAGTATCCGACTCCCTTAGAAATTCTTTGTTCACCGACTCAGGTGGGAAATAAAGATTCCCTTCGATCTCTTTTACCGAATCACTTTCCGCAAGTACAACTCCATTCCATTTTGCTATTGCCAAAATAACCACTCCTTAAAAATAGTTGGAAAACATCGTTTATGTGGTTTTCGGTGAACAGCAGATTAATAAAATTAAAAATACCTGGCATGGGTATCAACTATCATCAAAGATAGAAACACCCATTTCCCCAAGAATATTACCAAGCCTGAAAAGAGGAAGACCAACTACATTGAAGAAATCCCCATTGATACTTTCAACAAGCACAGCCCCTTTCCCCTGTATTGCAAAAGCCCCCGCTTTGTCAAGCGGTTCTCCTGAATTCACATAGGATGCGATCTCATCAGATGACATTTTTTTCATATGCACATCCGTACTCACGTATTCACTGACACATTTGCCGGAATCCATATCGAGAACGGTCATTCCGGTGATAGCCTGAACAAACTTCCCACTTATGCCTTCAAGCATTTCCTTTGCATTTTCCGGTGTATGGGGTTTTCCCAGAACAGCTCCTTCACAGAAAACAACAGTGTCTGCAGAGATGATGATGCCCGAATCGAACCTTAAGGCAACATCCTTTGCTTTCTCCAAAGAGTGAAAGACCACCAGTTCCTCAACGGTCATATCCTGCAGGGGAGTTTCTTCGTACGAGCTAACGCAGACCTCAAAATTATTCCCGATCAACTGGGAAAGCAGTTCTTTCCTGCGAGGAGAGGCGGAAGCAAGTACGACCTTTCTCACATCACACACCTTTGAAATAGTGACCGGAAGTGAAATCAGAACCCCGTTTGGAATAGATGACCGCATCCTTACCATCCATGACCCGGCGATATGCAGATGTAATTTCCTGAACATCCTTTTTACCATAAAGGGAAAGGTCCAGACGTATCACATCGATCCCGCATTCTTCGAACTTGTCCACATGGTCCAGCATCTCAATGACCATTGAATCATAGATAAGTGTCCTTTCCCCGACACGCTTAACAGGATATTCATCACTCTTCGAATCGACAAGAAGGACCTCACTGCCTTCAATGGTGATCCCATTATCGATAAGAGGCTTTAGCAGATCATGTTCGGTTATGAGCATAAGTTCCCGTCCATGTGCAACCGCTTCGAGCTGGTGAGACTTCCCGCGACAGGAGATATCATCTGCCACATCTTTCATCTCATCCATATTGAGTTCACTGGAAAGGGTCACACGAAATGCCCCTGCCCTGTAGAACTCATCCGAAGTATAGGAATTGAATGTGTTGAACTCCTTCTGCACAACAAAAGGAATGCTCATCTTTCTTGCCAACTCGACCTGTCCCAGAGTATAACAAGCTATACGCAGACCTTCCTCTTTTACAGTCTCGAACATTGGAACAAGTGCATTCAGTTCAGCCTCATGCGATATACGGGGAGCCAGAACAACGATCTCCACCGTTTCCTTGACATCCCTGAACATTTCAGCATACTCCTCTGAAAGCAATTCCGAGAATTTACTGATCGGCAGATAAACAATGTCGGCACCACACTCCACAGCATCAAAAAGAGCACCGCTGTTCTTTACCTCCACACTTAGGAGAGGGACATTAATTTCAGACCCAACGGCAGCCGTATCATCGCAGAAATGTGCCATATCGGACAACTTAGGATGCTTTTCTTCCCTTCGGTAAGATGCCAGTATCTTTTCCAGCAGCATATCCGCAGCCTGTCTTCTGGCATTTGTGAGCACTCCCATGGGAATGAAAATTTCGCCATTTATATTCACATCGACGTCCTTTGCCTCAAATGAGGTATCACCGAGCTTCTCCATGACCTCAACGATATTGTCCTTTGACATCGGTGCCTTCTGGGCCTTTTGTACTACGAAATCATCAACGAACTCAGCACTAAAAGAAGCAGACGATACCCTAACCTTCAGCACCTCATCCACACTTGCGTCCACTTCAATGGAAACCGGCAACCCCTGTTTTCGTGTTCGCTGCAAACGCTCCAGAAGTCTTTGATCTGTCGTCAGATAAACCTCATTGCCCACAGAGACAGCCTTACCAGTCTTCGAGCTTATCTCAAGGGTAACAGTATCCCCTTTATTTGCCTCTTTGATCTCCTCGCCATCTGCATCAAAGAGCTTGTTCACAGCTGACCCCAGAACACCGACCTTTGTATGGATACCCACACCATCCTTCAGACGAATATCCTCCCCCAATGTAAGAGTAATGCTGGTAGTGTACCTGAAATCTTTCACTTTGCTTATCTTGCCCAAAAAGACACCATAACTTGAACTGTATTTCGGATGTGCTACATCCCTGTCCCCAAGAACGAAACCCTTGGTAAATCCCCTGTAGAACAGCTTTGCAAGGTCCTTCTCGAATTCCTTGACCCCATCCTCGCTAAGTTCCTCAGAACCACAGAATGCTTCCACGACCTGTTTATAAGCCTGAGAACTTTCGGTCACATATTCCGGTCTTTTCATCCTGCCTTCGATCTTCAGGCTTTTCACACCGGCTTTGACAATATCACCGATCTCGGAAAGAGTGCAGAGCTCCGCACAACTGATAGGGAATCTGCCTGTTATCTTCTCATTCACGCTCCGACCGTTCACAACAAAAACATAAGGTCGCCTGCAAGGCTGTGCACACGCACCACGATTGGCACTGCGGTCATTAATGAAACTGCTGAAAAGACATTTCCCGGAATAAGAGTAGCACAACGCACCGTGTACGAATATCTCGATCTCAACATCGGAATTCTTAACGATGTCCTCGATCTCCCGGACCTCAAGTTCCCTCGAAACAATGACACGGACCGCACCGGCATTTGCTATAAAGTTCACACCTTCGATCGTATGAACGGTCATCTGTGTGCTTGCATGCAACGCAAGGTCAGGATTGCTCCTGTGAAGGATGCTCAAAAGCCCGAGGTCCTGAAGGATGATCGCATCGATACCAAGCGAATATGCTTTATCCACAACATCAAGGGCATGCTGGAGCTCATTCTGTTTCACAGGTATGTTCAATGCAAGGAAAGCCTTGATACCATGAGAGTGAAGCAGATCGATGGTTTCCTCAAGATCATCTACGGAAAAGTTCTTCGCGCCTTTTCTTGCATTAAGGTCCGTAACACCAAAATAGACAGCATCAGCACCGCCTTTAATTGCGCCTATCAATGCATCGATATCGCCCGCCGGAGCCAGTATTTCCGGAGGGGTATTACAGACCGTATTATCATTTTTCAAAATATCAACTCATCACTTTTAAGGAAGGTATCTTACTTTTCCGCAAGAAATACCTATCCCTATAAAAGAACTTCCTGTTCATATCTCGCTTCTTAATTCCCGTGCTGCCTCATACATACGGATAGAATCTTCGCCCCTTCCCATCTCACCAAGCAATGAACCAAGATTATCAAGGGTCCTGGAGGCGTGTTTCTTGTAACGAACATTCTCCGGATCAGCATTCAGCAATTCAACATATGCCTCAAGTGCTGATTCATAGATGCTCTTTGCATCTTCATGGCGACCCATATCCGCGAACAGCTTTGCAAGATTGTTCAATGTAAGAGCAGCACCGTATTGATATGCTGCATCCTCTTTATCCCTGTCAAAAAGATCGACATATGCTTTAAGGGAAGCCTCAAACATTGCTTTAGCTTCTGTAAACTCACCATCCTGTGCAAACATCGTACCAAGATTGTTCCTTATAGAAGCTATCTCGAACTCCTGCACTATTGGTGATTCACCTTTCTCGATAAGCATGTTCCTGATGCTTAATGCCATTTCATAACTTGAACGTGCATCAACATTCCTACCAGCATTCATTAAAAAACTGCCCATGCGGTCATAGAGATCAGCCACCTTCGCATGATGCGAAAGATCAGAGGGATCAATAAGAGAAAGCTTCTCGTACATAGAGATAAGGACATCGAGATCTTCTTCTTTTTCACTCTCACCACAGTCAATTTCAAGAAGACGTTCCATACCATTCAATACATTACGGAACATAGAAATGAAAGTGACGTTTTCAGTCTCCCCTTGCATCAATTTCATCAGGATATTAAGAGTGGAACCATACCTTGAACGGACATTATCGATACGACCAGCATTCATCAAAAGACCGATCATTGGCTCATTGAGTTCTACGATCTTTATATGGTACGAAAGATCGGAGGGATCAAGAATGGAAAGCTTCTCGTACATAGAGATCAGGAAATTGAGATCAGCTTCCTTTTTACTGGCATCAAATTCCGTATCAAGAAGAGATTCCAGATCAGCCAATATCGTATGGATCATGGAAAGGAAAGTGACATTGTCAGGCTCCTTCTGAACCAGATCCATAAGAACATCAAGCGTGGAATCAGACCTTGAACGGGCATCATCAAGACGACCAGCATTTATCAAAAGAAGGATCATGCGCTCATTGAGTCCGGCGATCTTTGCATGATACGAGAGATCGGAAGGATCAAGAGTGGAAAGTTTTTCATACATCGAGATGAGGAAATTGAGGTCAGATTCCTTTTTACTGGCATCAAATTCCGCATCAAGAAGAGATTCCATATCAGTAAGTATCGTACGAACCATGGAAAGGAAAGTGACATTATCAGGCTCATTTTGCACCAGATCCATAAGAACTTCAAGCGTGGAATCAGACCTTGAACGGGCAGCATCAAGACGACCAGCATTTATTAAAAGAATTACCATGCGCTCATTGAGTCCGGCGATCTTTGCAGTATAGGAAAGATCGGAGGGATCAAGGGCGGAAAGCTTCTCGTACATAGAGATGAGGAAATTGAGGTCAGATTCCTTTTTACTGACATCAAATTCCGTTTCGAGAAGAGATTCCATATCAGTAAGTATCGTACGAACCATGGAAAGGAAAGTGACATTATCAGGCTCATTTTGCACCAGATCCATAAGAACTTCAAGCGTGGAATCAGACCTTGAACGGGCAGCATCAAGATGACCAGCATTTATCAAAAGGATGATCATGCGGTCATTGAGTTCGGCGATTTTTGCAGTATAGGAAAGATCGGAGGGATCAAGGGCGGAAAGCTTCTCGTACATAGAGATAAGAACATTGAGGTCAGCTTCCTTTTTACTTGCATCAAATTCCAGATCAAGAAGAGATTCCAGATCAGCCAATATCGTATGGATCATGGAAAGGAAATTGACATTATCAGGTTCCTTTTGCACTAAGTCCATAAGAACGTCAAGTGTGGAATCAGACCTTGAACGAGCATCATCAAGATGACCAGAATTTATCAAAAGAATTATCATGTGGTCATTGAGTTCGGCAAGCTTTGCAGTATAGGAAAGATCGGAGGGATCAAGGGTGGAAAGCTTCTCATACATAGAGATGAGGACATTGAGAACAGATTCTATTTCAATGTCATTATCGTTCATTTTGATAAGAGATTCCATATCAGTAAGTATAGTACGGAACATCGAAAGGAAAGTAGGATTCCCAGGATCCTTCTGAATAAGTTCCATCAGATCGTTAAGTGTGGACTCATATTTTGAACGGGCGGCAGAGAGACGACCAGCGTTCATCAGAACATTGCCCATGCGCTGATTGAGTTCTGCGATCTTCACATAATGGGAGAGATCGGAGGGGGACAGTTGGGAAAGTTTCTCGTACATAGAGATAAGGACATTGATGTCAAATTCCTTTTCGCTGTCGGCACAATCAACCTCAAGAAGATGTTCCATATCGGCAAGTAAAGTACGGAACATAGAATGGAAAGTGACATTATCAGGATCCTCCTGAATAAGATCCATCAGAATAGTGAGTGCTGAATCATACTTTGCACGGGCAGCATCGAGGCGCCCGGCGTTCATCAAAAGGTTGCCCACCCGCTCATTGAGTTCGGCGACCTTCACATGATGAGAAGGGTCGGAGGGATCAAGAATGGAAAAGTTCTCATATATAGAAATAAGAACATTGAGGTCAGATCCTTTTTCACTTTCATCATTGTTCATTTCAAAAAGAGCTTCCATATCGTTCACTATTGTACGGAATATAGAAAGGAAATTGGCATTATCAGGTTCTTCCTTGATCAATTTCGTCAGAACATTAAGTGTGGAACTATACCTTGAACGAGCGTCATCAAGACGACCAGCATTCATTAAAAAACGACCCATGCGCTCATTGAGTACAGCGATCTTTACATGATAAGAGAAGTCGGAAGGATCGATATTGGAAAGCATCTCGTACATAGATATCAGGGCATTGAGGTAAGATTCCTGTTTGCTGGCATCCATGTCAGTTTCAAGAAGAGATTCCATATCATTAAGGATCGTAAGGACCATTGGAAGGAAAGTGACGTTAGTAGGATCCTCATGCATCATATCCATAAGAACGTAAAGAGTGGAATCAGACTTTGAACGAGCTTCAGCAAGACGACCAGCGGTTATCAAAAGACGTATCATGCGGTCATCGAGATCGGAGATCTTTGTAGTATAGGATACGTCAGAAGGAAACAGATCGGAAAGATTCTCGTACATATAGATGAGGGTATTGAGATCGGATTTATGTTCGTTGGTATCACGATCAGTTTCAAGAAGAGATTCCATATCATCCAGCATCTCACGGATCATGGAAAGTAAATTGACATTCTTAGGGTCCTCCTGTATCAGATCCATGAGGTCGTCAAGAGTGAGATCAGACTTTGAACGAGCATCATCAAGACGACCAGCACCTATCAGAAGGTGCACCATGCGGTCATTGAGTTCGGAGATCTTTGTAGCATATGAGAGATCAGAAGTATCAAGAGTGGAAAGCTTCTCGTACATAGAGATGAGGATATTGAGATCGGCTTCCTTTTCGCTGACATCATTATCATTTTCAAGAAGAGATTCCATATCAGTAAGTATCGTACGGACCATTGGAAGGAAATTTGCGTTATCAGGCTCATCCTGTATAAGATCCATAAGAACAGTAAGTGTGAACTCATACCTTGAACGGGCATCGGCAAGCATTCCCCTATCCGCATTGTCGTGGGCAAGATTTACCAGTCCGAAAATGGAATCAGCGATCCTTTCAAGGAATCGTGGTTCATCCTTTGCGAGACTTTGAAGCATATCCACAAGTTCACGAAGCTTCTTGCTGGAAGCATCGTATTCACGCATATCAAGAAGTAAATTGACCTGTTTTTCCAGTATATCTACTAGGTGGTCACGGAACAAATTGTCAGAGGTATCGTTCTTTAGCAGTCTGGAATATCCGCTATAAGCACTTTCAAAATTCGTTCTTGCAGCTTCCAGAAGTCCCATATCATAGAGAAGATTGGCAAGATTGATCTGAATGGTCAGAGCTTTAACACCATTGGAGTTGTTCAGAGGATCGAGTACAATGAGCTTTGTTGATAATTTAAGTGCTCTTTCGAACCTTTCTTTTGCATCCTTTTGCTGACCTATTTCAGCAAGGATGGTAGCAGCATCATTGAGCGCAGATGAAGCAGATGAACAATTAACAACATTATTCGGCTCTTTTGAAAGCAATTTATCATATGCTTTTATCGTTTCCTCAAAGAAAGGTCCGGCATGTTCGGCATCACCTTTATTGACAAAAAGAGTAGCGACCTTGTTCATAGCCAGTGCTTTGTGCTCTATAAAGGAGGGGTCGGACTTTGCAAGATCATCCAGTAGCTCAGATGCCTCCACATACCTCTCAAGGGCTGCATCAATTTCCCCTCTGGATTCCATTATTTCTGCAACAGATTGAAGAGTATTTATTAGCAGATCGATAGAATCTGCATCCTTTGCTTGCTTTTCAGCAACAAGCAGTACCTCAAGAGCATCTTTCTGCTGTCCGGCATCTAAAAGGGACATCCCTTTTTTGAAATTACGAAGTGCCATATCTTTTGATCTTTGTGACATGATCTCTAAACCTGTGATTAGTACCTGATTTCCACGCTATCAGACTACATTTAAAGCAAGCTATCGTTATTAGTCTTTGCCTAAAAGGGGCTTTTATTTATATAGTCCAGCCCTTTGTTAAAAGGATCGAGCATGGAATTGAAGAATATATTGCGACAGGTAAAAGAAGGTAGTACGGACCTTGTGAACGCAGAAAGCCAGATACGTTCCATGGGATACGTACCAGTCTCGGATATCGCAAAACTGGATACATTCCGTAAATACCGTACAGGGTATATGGAAGCGATCCTTGCAGAAGGAAAGGAAGCAGACGATATAGTAGAGATAGTGAGAGCACACAACGAAACTGCCGGAAGAACACTTGTTACACGCATTAATGAAGAACAGGCATCTGCCATTAGAAATGCATTCAAGCCGGAGAATATTGAATGGGACATGCATTCAAGAACAGCGGTAGTGCATGACGGCACCCCTGCAACAAGGACAGGAGGCACTGTGGCCATCATTACAGCCGGTACTGCTGATATCGATGTTGCAGAGGAAGCACGTATGGCTGCCTCAGAGATGGGGTGTAGTACAATTCAGATATACGATGTGGGCGTGGCAGGGTTCCAAAGGCTGATATCTGAAATGAGTGTATTTGAAGAGAACAGACCTGACGCGATAGTTGTGGCAGCCGGAAGAGAGGGAACGCTACCAACGGTAGTATCCAGCCTTATAGATGCACCTGTGATAGGGCTGCCCGTATCGATCGGATATGGTGCCGGTGCCAAAGGAGAAGCTGCACTCCTTTCGATGTTGCAGTCATGCTCCATATTATCAGTGGTCAACATCGATGCTGGATTCGTTGCAGGTGCTTTTGCCGCAAGGATAGCAAATAGTGTTGCAGAAGCGAGAAAGAAAGAGTTCTGAGGCAGGATACCATGAGAACACTTGTATTTGAACCATTTTCAGGTGCCTCCGGAGATATGATACTTGCAGGACTTATCGACCTTGGGGCAGACAGGAAAGAGATAACAGAAGTTATCGAAGCCTCCGTGAATGTTTCCGTAGCTGTTGAAGATGTCACTAAATGCGGGATACGTGCCACAGATGTTCATATACATACAAAGGACAGTACAAGGATAAGGTCATTCGAGGAACTTATAGACATAATAAAGGATGCGAAACTTCCCGAAGAAGTGGAAAAAAGTGCCATTGCAGTCTTCAGGATCATTGGAGAAGCAGAGGCAAAGGTTCACGCCATGCCTCTTGAACAACTACATTTCCACGAGGTAGGTCAGGATGATGCACTTGCAGATGTCATAGGTTCTTGCTATGCTATTCACAAGATGAAGGTAGAGAATATATTGTGCACCCCGGTCAATGTCGGAGGAGGAAGTGTGAGAAGTGCACATGGGACATTGCCTGTGCCAGCTCCTGCGACCACCGAGATACTCAGTGGAAGTGGCCTGGAGATACATAGTAGCGGTGATCGGGAACTGCTCACCCCAACGGGAGCCGCTTTACTTACTTATTTTGCAGACCCTAGCGACCAACTTCCCCCAGGAAAGATAATGACCATAGGATATGGTGCAGGAGATGCGGAGACTGCAATGCCCAACGTTCTTCGCATAATGCTCATGGAGACCACAGGTGTCCTTTCACGTGACCACATGGAAGTCCTTGAGACGAATGTGGATGATGTTACCGGAGAAGTGCTTGGGAATCTTTTTGAGGCACTCATGGAAACCGGTGCCAAAGATGTCGCCATAACACCTGCCACCATGAAAAAAGGACGCACTGGCCACATCATACACGTCATCGCACATCCGGAGGACAGCGAAAGGATTGCAAGGGAGCTGATAAGACAGACTGGGACCCTTGGAGTTCGCATCCTCCCAACAAAGCATCGTTTTATTGCAGAACGTAAGATGAAGAACGTGAATATAACGATAGGGAAGCAGACCTTTCAGGTAGCTGTCAAGATAGCACATGACACTTCTGATGAAGTTCTCCATATTTCAGCCGAATTCGAGGATTGTAGGAGAATAAGTCAGGAATGCGGGCTTCCATTGAAGGAAGTTATAAGGCGCGCTGAAGAGAAGGCCTGGAACGATATTCTGAAGAAATAAAATTTCGGGATCTTATTTGAGAAAGGATGTATAATTGAGCAATTGTAAAAAATGAAGCCACACAGTTGCATTTATTAAGAAAAGGTATTTCAAAACAAACCTGCTTGTTATTAAAGAAAAGGCAGTTAGTAGCGTGAAATACATATCATCTTTTTCAATATTAGTACTCAGAAAAGGATACTGACATCAAAATTAATCTTTTTCTACTTTTTTTAGCTAATTTTAGATAATAACGTCAGTAGAGATCGTTTTTGAGAGACAAAATAAAAGATCCTCAATTATTAGAAAATACGTTTTATTGGAATCCCTGTAGACACGAAAGAGTAATACATCCAACAGATATTGATTTTTTCGAATAATAAAGTTATTAAAGCACATATTGTAAATTATAGAAAACTATATATAGTTAAAGTTTTGCACAAGCAAATTTGTTTATAAAAAATTTACAAATAAACATCAAATTTAGCATGTTCACAGGAATGGTATATAAATAAATACGTAACCCATAAATAGTAGAAGATTAGTCTTTGATTGCCGATTGAATAACAGGCGATCGGCAAAAAGGAGTCTAAAAACGATTTAACTAAAAAGGAGAAACAGCTATGTCTGAAAAAATAGAAGTCCGAGTAGTTAATACTTCACCAATGGCACATGTATTGCATGGGTTCAAATTGAGCGATGCAAAACCTGAAAACAAAGTGCATGCAATCCCAGATATTCATGCATCCATTGCAGAATGATAGTTGCTCTTTTGTCAGGCCTCGATATTCATTACAGATATCGTGCCAACTATCTTTCCTTTAATAATTGGCCATTTGGCCAGAACTAAAATTAAAAGGTTGTTCGTGAGGGATCATTTCCTCACGACATCTTTTGCTTGTTTTAAATGTTCGGTACACTCATCCATTTTCGTGGCTGCCGTACGGATATGACCTGCAACTTCCTCGAACCCTGCAGCTTCCAGCTTGGAGATCCAATCGTTAAAGCTCTTGCTATGACTTTCACTATGCTCGATCCAGTGTTCAAGAAGATGTTCCAGTTTACCTTCATCAAGTTCTTCTGCCATTATACTACCTCCACTTTAAAATTCACACAGTTCTTGGGTCGGTTATCTCACCTGTGATCGCTGATGCCGCTGCTGTTGCAGGAGATGCAAGATAGATGAAACCACCTTTGCCCATCCTGCCCTTGAAATTACGGTTCGCTGTCGAGATACAGACCTCACCTTCACCGATAACACCCATGTGACCACCAAGACATGGACCACATCCCGGAGAACCCAGTGTGACACCAGCATCGAGAAGTATTTCTGCGGTACCATTGCGGACAGCTTCAAGCATTATTGAGCGGGAAGCCGGAATGACAAGGGTCCTTACAGCAACCTGCTCACCTTTGAGAAGCTCAGCCGCCACTTCGAGGTCTTCCAGTCGTCCATTGGTACAGGTTCCGATGAACACCTGATCCACCTTTTTACCCTCGATCTCCGATACATCACACACATTGTCCACCTGATGCGGAAGCGCCACCTGCGGTTCGAGATTTGCACAGTCAATATCATATTCGGCACAGTATTCAGCATCCTCATCTGCATAGACTGGCTCATATCCTTCCACAGCCCTGCCTTCAAGGAAATCGAAGGTCTTTTGATCAGGAGGTACGATGCCTGCTTTAGCACCCATCTCAATAGCCATATTTGATAAGGTCATCCTGCCGGATATCGACATGTCGGCAATTGTATCGCCATAGAATTCAGCAGCCTTGTAAGTAGCACCGGATGCGCCAACCGTACCGATCACTTTGAGTGTTACATCCTTGGCAAGAACGTTCTTCTTCAGTTCTCCGGAGGCAGTCACTTTAATAGTTTCGGGCACCCTGAACCAGAGTTCACCGGATGCGAATATCTCGGACATGTCAGTTGCACCGACACCCGTACCAAAAGCACCGAAAGCACCATAGGTGCATGAATGGGAATCAGCCCCGACAACTAGCTTTCCAGGCATTGCAAAACCGTTCTCAGGAAGGACCTGGTGACAGATACCCTCACCCACATCAAAGAAGTTCGGTATACCCTGCTCCCCGATCCATTCCCTTATATCATGATGTAAAGCCGCAGTCGTTTCCGTGTTTGCAGGTGTTAGATGGTCAAAAGGAATAACAATGCGCTTTGGGTCCCAAACATTATCAAGGCCCATGTTCTTGAACGAACGTACCGCAAGCACACTTGTGCCATCGTGAGCCATTGCATAGTCAACTTTTGCCATGACGAACTCATTGGCCTTTACATCCTTTCCACTTGCTTTGCTGAAGATTTTTTCACTGATGGTACTCAAAAGATTAACTCCTTGTGTCGCTTGCTTAGTGTATAATACAATGAACAGGTAAATATTTGTATCCGTCCCCTGATTAAAATAGATTTGCAACTAAGACTGTTGCAACAATAAAAAAGATTAGACTAATGACCTGAAAGAAAGAAAAGGAGATCAAGAAATGCTTTTGAGCTTTTCGATATTCTCCAATAGCATTTTGTTTTCAGACAATACTTTTTTCTCAATTGTCTCGATGATCTCATTCATTGGAACAATGAGCAAATATACTTTTATTGGCCTGCCTTTGCCCTGTTTCTTCTTTAGTTCTTCGACATCTACCCAATTGTTCTCTTTAAGGTAGTTCATAGCGATGCTGACTTCCGGCTGCCTCAGACGGGACATCCTCTCAACCTCGCGAGAAGTGATCCGATCGGTACTGAGTAAACAGGCAAGCGCTTTTGCAACCGGTTTTGATACATTAAGCTTCTGAAGAAGTATTACCATTTCGTGCTCTTTGTCATCCATATACGGATCTCCATCATTCATGCCTACCATTATATCACCAGTTTTATAAAGAGCATATTATCTTTGTAGTTTATAAGATTTATGGTGTCATTTTTATAATAGTTGGAATATTACATCTGAATAGACTTTGCCATGGGTATAAATAAAATTAGATATTGCTGAAAAAACGCACACATGCACCCATAAAACATTCATACGACCAAGATACAAGTTGTGATATTCGCTGCCTGAAATCACAGCATTCTTCTCAGAATATTGCAATAGTAGTGTATCAGAAGAGATAACAAAGATAGAAAACAAAAGCTTTTGATCGAAAACTATTAAGAAAAACGGGTAAGAGAACAAGAATGGTGGGCCCGATGAGATCCGTGACCCAGATAACGCTTCTGGAGCGCGAGTCGAGGTAATTCGCTTCGCTCAATACCTCAATAATAGAACAACAAAAAAACAATTGAACTCCAAAATCACAAAAACAAAGCTCTTAATCGCAAAATTCAAAAGAATAGAAGTGTAGTGGGCCCGATGAGATCCGTGACCCAGATAACGCTTCTGGAGCGCGAGTCGAGGTAATTCGCTTCGCTCAATACCTCAATAATAGAACAACAAAAAAACAATTGAACTCCAAAATCACAAAAACAAAGCTCTTAATCGCAAAATTCAAAAGAATAGAAGTGTAGTGGGCCCGATGAGATCCGTGACCCAGATAACGCTTCTGGAGCGCGAGTCGAGGTAATTCGCTTCGCTCAATACCTCAATAATAGAACAACAAAAAAACAATTGAACTCCAAAATCACAAAAACAAAGCTCTTAATCGCAAAATTCAAAAGAATAGAAGTGTAGTGGGCCCGATGAGATTCGAACTCATGGCCTCACGGTTATCAGCCGTGCGCTCCACCTAGCTAAGCTACGGGCCCAATGCGTCTCTTGCACGATGTTGTTCATCGTACGAGCTACACAATACTCATTCTAGTATATTAACATTTCGCATAGAGATGCCATCATTATAAAAAGATAGATGGTGTGAGTGAAAACGCCAGCATTGTCCAGCGATAAGTTTATTTGAGATAATGGTAAGTATGTTCTAGACATTGGGCCGGTAGATCAGGGGAAGATCGCTACCTTGGCATGGTAGAGGCCTCGGGTTCAATTCCCGACCGGTCCACTTAAAAACTTTAGATAAACCTAAGCAGATGCCGAAATTTTGAAGATTTGAGTATCTGTTTCTTTGCCTTTTTTTGTACATAACCAAGGAGGAATTAGCTTACGCTCTTGGCCAGAAATTAACCTGACTTAAACCATTGCTTAATTCGTGGGAGATGGGGCACAAGTTAGCCAGGATTATGCCCCTCGCTGGATTATTGTAGTCTTATTCTTTCTCCCCTATTGCTATTGTTCAGTAGTTAGTATGCAGCCTGCTTCAGGCAGTTTCTGATAAATCATCAAAATATCTTTCAGATATCGGACAGATAACTATCTTGATTTTTTAGTTACTTCCTCAAACTGTCTTTTCAGACGGACTGAACTTGAAAAATAATAAGCTATATGGGAGTTTTGTTATACCATATTAATATATACTGCTTAAAAAATTCGTTTTACGAAAAAAAGACATTATATTATTAAAATTCACTCAAAATATAGAGAAAATAATTCGCCGGAATAATACAACTTGTATAAAAAGATGTCGTTTTTAATCTTAGAAACTAACAATGATACATAATTTATGTATATATATAAATTAGTACTTACTATTATCAATTTTGCTAACTTAAATTACTCTTGCGAATAACTATATATATATAAAAACAATTCATACTCCAAATAAAATGAAAAATATTATTATAGAATCTTTCGAATGAACCCTAGTGGTTAGGCATGATAGTCAAATGTAATTTCGCATTAGATCGGAATATATGATGCTCAGGAGGCAATATTCAATGATCGCTGAGTTGAAAACAACAACAACAACAATGATCCCTATTGCTCTCCGGCACCGGTTCCACAATAATACGGCACATTCCGGTCTGTACCAGTCAACAATTCCGCAAGCTCATAATCTTTCGCGAACCAGCAACAACAGAAATGCTGTCTTTGATACTTCACCTGTTGTTGCCAGAGGAAAGGTCTTTGTTAATTGTGACCGGGAGCCCGAATCCCCCGGGGCGCTGGCTGTCAATACAGGAGACGTCCCCAAAAGACACACCGACCCTGCACCCGGTACGGCTGAAGTGGTGACCATAAGCAAGGCAATCG
>NZ_JAGSOI010000038.1 GCF_023684405.1 Methanococcoides seepicolus
GGATCGAGAGCGTTGACTTTCCTGGCTGGGTAACCCTGACCGACATGTCTGAACTTCCCGATTCCTCCGTATGGCTCAAAGCAGCAGACCTTCAGAAGAGCGTAGGAGAAGGAGCTCTGGACACAGAACTTGCATCCCTTACGTTGACAGGGCTCGAAGGCGGTTCTACCGGGATCACTGTAACCGTATCCAGGCTGGAGGATGACTTCGGAAAGGTCAGCGTACTCGAAAATACTCAATATCCGAAAGATGAAACCGGGGATGAAGATGAAACCGGAGATGAAAATCCATCTGCAGAGGATAGCTCCGAACCTTCAACATCCGGAGGACAATGGACCATCCCTATAGAGGAAGATGCAGTAAATGAAGATGCAGTAAATGAAGTCCCGGACGAAAGCCTGGATGGATCCAGCACTTCCCCGGAAAATGAGGACGAAACCTCAGAAGAACAGTTGACTTCCCAAAATGCGGAAGAAGGGTCAGCTGAAACCGTAAATGCTGAAGTGGAAGATACGGGAGGAAATACCCTTCCCGGGTTCGGATCTGCCTTTTCAGCATCAATTTTCGTGATCATGGGAATTCTCATTAGAAGAACGACCAAACTCAGGATAAAATAAATGGAGATAGTTTTATGGCAAAATTAAAAAGAGAACAAACAGGTGAAAAGTTGACACCCGGCAGGAAGTCAGTGAAGTGTAGCTTCACGGTCCTCCTGCTCCTGCTATGTCTTGGAACAGGCATGGCTGCCGGAGAGGAGATCTACTTTGAGCCCGGAGACACGACCCTGGCAGGGATCGGCGACACAGAAACACTGAACTTCTACCTTGATCAGGCACCTTCCGGGCTTTCCGGGTATAACCTGACCCTTAGCATAACCGACCCTTCAGTTGCCAGGATAACAGGATTCGCATTCCCTGACTGGTCAAGCGCACTAAACATGTCCTCCGAACTTCCGGCTAATTCAGTCACTATCAAAACCATTGACCTTGAGAAGAGTGTGAATGCAGGAGATACAAATGTCTTGCTGGGCACGGTGACCGTGGAATCCCTTGCTCTAGGTGAAGGAAACATCACAGTGTCCATTACCTCTCTGGACGATGATAACGGAAACATCATATCTGCCGGTATCCGGGAAGCAACAATGTCAGTAATGGCTCTTCCAGCAGCCGACTTCAGCGCGGATAACGTTTCCGGATATGTACCACTTACCGTGCAGTTCACAGACCTGTCCACAAATGCTGAAAGCTGGTCCTGGGACCTCGACGGCGACGGAATTGAGGATTCCACGGAGCAGAACCCACAGTTCAGCTATACAGATCCAGGCATATACACTGTGAGCCTCACTGTGAGCAACGCAGCAGATAGTGATACCGAAACTAAGGTGGGCTACATCGTTATCAATGACTGGAACCCATGGAACGACGAGGAATCAGAAGGACTTCCGGATGGAACATACGTCACTTTAACAGAAGTTATTGATGCATACAACTGTTTCAGAAATGGAACACCTGCACCAGGAACTGGAGTTGCTATCGACCTCACTAAAGTGATCGATATGTACAATGCTTTCAGATATGGAAATCCGATGTAAGAAGCATTAACAAGTGAGTTTGGGAATGGTTATTCGATCATTCCCTTTTTTTTGATTTTAGGACTTCATGAAGTAATATTGTTGTAATTTACATCAATGTCATACTCATTTCAGTGAGTCTGGTATTGCTCGTTTTGCAGCCATGGTGGAAGAAATACGATTTCGACACGTGCAGGATCGGCTGATAATAGTGAAAACAAGTAATGGTGATTGAAAATGATAGCAAAGGACAGAAGGGGAAATCTCGCATTCATTATGGGGATATTGCTGTTGTTACTACTGATGCCATCAGCAGTATCAGCATCTGACTGGGAACAGTTCCAGGCAAATAAGTACAATAATGGTGTGACGGCAGACAAAGCCCCTATAACATATCCGGTCGGAAACGGTATATCATGGGCCAGACAGGCAACCAGTCCTGGTCTGGGAGCAGGCTTTGATTCCACATTCGTTGTGATGGACGATATTCTTTATGTGGTGGGCCATGATCATTATTTACGGGCATTATACATGGAAAACGGGACCGAGAAATGGGCAACACCCACCTATGGAGGCGGCTTTCAACTCGGGAGCATCGCATCAGGCAATGGCAGTATATTTGTTCCTACGACAAAGGGCATGTTATTCTCTATCAACAGGACCACAGGTGTTGTGGAATGGATTGCAGACGAACGGATACCATACGATAACAACGACGGCTACCTGGCCTATCAGCTGAACACTCCTGTGGTCTATGACGATCATAAGATCTACTTTGGCGGTTGGATGCCGATGACTTCGGGATTGGGATATTGGTGTAAATATCACTGCTACTATGATAACGGAACAGAATGTTGGGAACGTAATTCTACCAGTAGTGGTGGTTACTATTGGTCAGGTGCTGCGATCATAGACGATTACCTTGTTTACGGAGATGAGGCAGGCATCCTGCTTTCCGTGTACAAATCCAATGGTACTGTCAGGGACGAGATGGACGTATCCACGGAATTCGGTGTTGCTGCAGGTCATATCAGGTCTTCTGTCTGTTATGCTGAGGACCTGGGTCGCATATACTTCACATCCGAGGGCGGTTATATATATTCCCTTGGAATGGATCCGGATGGAACATTCAATACCACGGACAAGCAGCTTGCCAACATCGGCATAAGTAAATCCACACCTGCTGTCTATAAGGGCAGGCTGTATGTAGGTTCCGGTGCTGTGTGGGGGGGCGCTGGTTCCGGCTTATCCTGCTTTAACGCAAGTAATCTCTCCGAGAGATTCTGGATATTTGACAACGCTACCTGCGTCCAGTCATCTCCCATGATCAGTACGGCATACGATGACGGTGACGGTGAGATATATATCTACTTCACCTGCAACATTAAAAACGCACCTGTATATTGTATCAATGAATCAGGAATTGAACAATGGTCCTATGTGGCACCTCCGGATATGACCGAATATACATTACAGGGAGTAACAATCTCGGACGGCTGGCTTTTCTACGGGAACGATAACTCGTATGTGTTCGGGTTTGCAACGCCTGAATCATTGCCTGCACAGGCTGAAGTAATCAGCATCACTCCGGAAGATTCCCTGCAGGACACGATATACGCTGCACAGAACGGGGACATGATCATGATGGCACCCGGTACCTACACTGTGCCGCTGATAGCTGGGAAAATCGCATTGTACATAAATAAAAGCGGCCTGACCTTCATGGCTAACGGCGGAGAAGTGATCATTACTCCTGATGCAGGTGATGTTTCCCCTATGATTTATCTAGGTAGGGAGGATGCAACTGATACTACGGGTTGCGATGCTTCAGGAATAACTTTCAAGGGAATTACTTTTGGTAGCTTTGCCCTACAGGGCGACCAATTAGATGGTGACACTGACTACTTTGAGCCCAATCAAATTGTTAACAATATGAGGTTTGAAGGTTGTACATTCTTAGAAGGGGACTCTATTTATCTGTATGAAGGCTCATCTGTACTGGATTGTACTTTTTCCGGTGATCGTAGAATACATGTGTTTGGTAACAACACAAGAATTGAGGGCAACAGCGGTACTGGTGTTGATATCTATGGAGGCTATTACTATGAATCAGGCGATTACTGTATTTTCTACAACGAGACTATCAGAAATAATACACTGAGTGATGTTTATATTAGCTTTGATGGAGAAGCTCTGGTAGAAAATAATGTTTTCGATGGAGTAACAATGCTCTATTTAGACGACGGTCCGAATAACATCATTCGGAACAATGAATTCCTAAATAGTACTAGCAAGTATAACAAATTTAAAGGCCAGGTTTACCAGAATACTTTCACTAATGGATATGGAGACACTGCAAGGCTTTATCTAAAAGATAACGGAACTTACTACCTGAATAATTTCATTGGCTACACTGATATTCGGCTGTATGATTACACAACTTTCAATACCCCCACTCCGGTAACCTACACCTACATAGGCCAGGAATACACCGGCTATCTCGGTAACTACTATTCCACCTATGCCGGCAATGATACCGATGGCAATGGTGTTGGAGAAGACAATATTACAAGTAGTTATGGTGGTATCGAAACCTATCCGCTCATGGGCGCATGGGATGCCACTGGCAGTGAGATCGAAGGACCGGAAATCGTTCCACCTGTAGCAGATTTCAGTGCAAACGTAGCCTCCGGCAGTGAAACCCTGACAGTGCAGTTCACAGATCTGTCCACGGATGCTGAAAGCTGGTCCTGGGACTTTGACAACGATGGTGTTGAGGACTCCATGGGGCAGAACCCACAGTTCGACTATACAGATGCTGGCACATACACTGTGAGCCTCACTGTGAGCAATCCGGCAGGTAGTGATACCGAGACTAAGGTGGACTACATCTTTGTCAACGACTGGAACCCCTGGAACGATCCTGATTCAGAAGGTACACCAGATGGAACATACGTCACTTTAACAGAGGTTATCGATGCATACAACTGTTTCAGAAATGGAACATCTGCACCAAGAACTGGGGCTTCTATCGACCTCACAAAAGTGATAGATCTCTATAACGCATTCAGAAATGGAACACCTATGTGAAGGGGATTGATAATCCAATTGGAGGGTTTACCCTCCAACTTTTTATTCTTTTTATGTTAAACTTCGAGTCGTGATTGCCCCTCATTTGTTCCGATAAGTTCCAGCCACCTCAAAAAAGTGGCTGAAGATACAGTATCTCCAAGCCCCACAGTGGACACCGGCTTTTCACATATGATGGTCGGCAGGATACACACCGAATAATCCCCGTAAGCCCCGCATACATCGCCCTCGAACTGTTCACCACCGATAAGATCCTGCAACTTAACTGCCTGCTTCATCCCTTCCTTACTTCTGGCAAGATCACTCACTGAGCCTTCAAGTTGTGACCGCTCAGGCAGTTTTCCTGATACTGCAAAGGCTGCCGCACACATAACACCGAACTGCATGCTCTGCATCTCATGAAGAGGGCTAGAGGTCCCTTCCCGGAAAATGCTCATGATAAAATCACGGGTATGCAGGACTATTTTCTTCAAGACAGTAGAGGAAACACACCTAACACAGGCATCCAGAATAGCACAGGCATCCATTTTCCGTATCATTTCCGAAGGAACACCATGTAATTCAGCAAGCATTACCAGTTCATCCTCGTTCATTCCGATGCTATCCACAGTACCGGCAAGTTCGGTGAAGATAGACACACCCATATCCATGCTCATGAAATGCCCTAACTCAACGTGGATCGGCAGATCGGGATTGCGTTGCTTCCAGTCCTTTAATTGTGAATGTGCCTTTTCAAAACGCTCAGTATATCCGGACCCATCAGGATAGATTCTTTGAAGCTGATTGAAGCCTGAAATGATCGCACCGTCTATCTCAGTTACATGCTCACGGCTGTATTCTTCAAATTCAGGAGTGATAGTCAGTTCCGTATTAATATCATCATAAGTAGCAATGAAACGGTTTTCTCTGGGTACTATCACCTCTGTGCCAAAAACATTGAATCGTGTTCCACTGCTAAAATCAAAAACAAAATGGATGATCTCATTTGCATCTTTGGAGGTTGAAGTATCCTGTGGAACAGACTCTCCTGAAAAGATTATGTTCCCGCCTGACATCAATGCCTTTATCGAATTGATGTCACCAACTGCATTCATAACGACCTGGTCTGCACCCATGTGAGACATGACGTTTGCCATTATTCCCATATTACCGCCAAGCCGTATCTCACTCTTCTCATAATAACGGCTTTTCAGGAAATGAAAAACATCATCCGAATAAATGAACCATTCGGCACCTGTGCCTTTCTGCATGTGAAGGACCAGTCCTGCAACAAGATCGGTGATCGATCTTATCTCACCCGGACCATCGTATATCTTCTCAAGCAATTCATCCTTATCCACCATCTTCAAAAGATCTGAGATATCCTCCCCGGTTATCGTGTACACAGCATCAATGTTGACATTATACCCACAAAGGACTTTCATGAAAATCCCTCACTCACTTGATCTTTGAAAGAAATCCTACAAATGAAGTCGCAGAGATCGCAGAATCAATGATAGCATCACTCAAAGGAGAATCCGGATATGGATGACCGATACAACCCCGCCATAGCCATAATGATATTTATTCTTTTCGCCGCATTGCCCATGAAAGAGACAAATATGAACATAATGACGATCAAAATGAACAAGGAACAGATGCAATTAGAAATTACGGATGAAGTTGTGAAGGAAGAATAGAGAGAATATTAGAAAAAGAACAGAAAGAGCGGAACAAAAGGAAAAATGGGGCAGCTTGGATCGAAGATCGATCTTGCTGACACCCGCATGATCCAATATATACAGATATATCGGAATTAGAAAGTATCAAGTTCGCCTTTGACCACCATGTCAGTGATCTTGGTGATGTTCTCAAGCCAGTCGTCAATGACCACTTCTGCTTCAGACCTGATGGCAGCAAAGTTCGCACCATCTTCAGGGATGACCTGTGCACTTGCCACGAGTGGCTGATCGATAGGCATTCCGATCTGAGAGAGAAGCTTGATATGGACATCGCTTACTTCATCAACAGCACTTACAACGTCCCTTGCCATCTGTGTAGAAAGCAGGTTGTAGATCTTACCAATGTGGTTGATAGGATTCTTACCGCTTGTTGCTTCCATGCTCATTGGCCTGCTTGGAGTGATAAGACCGTTGCTTCTGTTCCCACGACCTACTGAACCATCATCACCCATTTCAGCAGATGTACCTGTAACGGTAAGGAAAACGCAGTCACAGCCATCATCAACCTTATCAGCAGCATTGATGCGAGCTGAAACTGTCCTGTCGGTGTACTTGGTAGCAAGATCAAGAACGTACTCGGTCATCTCTTCCTTTGCATTTATGTAGTGGTCCATGTCATCGACATGCCTGCCTACCATACCACAGCAGATGGTAAGAGAGATATCATCGTTCTCCCTGAGACCCATGACCTTTATATCTTCCCCGATTCCAGGGATCTTCTTTTTCTTAAGGTCTGTCAAAAGTTGCCTCTCGGTGTTGTAGACGACCTGTTCAAGTTCAGAGAAAGGAGCATGGCCCACACCGAATGAGGTATCGTTCGCCATTGGAATATGATCCCTGGTGAAAACATCCCTGAGGTCAGAAGAGCCCGTCCCAAGCTTGCAGTCAATGATCATATCGCGCTCAAGGTCCATACCGGGAATGGTATTGCGAACATATTCGCGTGCAGCCTGAAGGGCAACTGCCTCTGCAGGGATCTCCATACCATCGAATTCCATGGTAGCCCTTCCGACAAGAAGAGTGTAAATAGGCTTGAGGACCTCACCGCCTCCGAATTCCGGCCTGGACCTTCCTGCAACGATCTGGGTCTCATCTGTGTTGTGGTGAAGGATAGCTCCACACTTGTCAATGTATTCTTTACAAAGAGCACGGCTCACAGCTTCTGCGAGACCATCACTGATACTGTCCGGATGACCTATACCTTTCCTTTCAACAAGCTCGGTCTCCTGTTTTTCTATAGGAGTCTCATGGAGATGTTCGACTTTGATATTTCGGATCATATTTAGCCTCTTTTTGATAAATTTGATAAATCAGATAGAAATGTGAAAACCACATGTCGGTTGGATTCAATCTATAAGATGAACAATTTATATATAATCATTACTACTCATGTGCACATTCATAACCTTCAGTAATAAGAGTAGATGATGAAAAAGGATGGAAATGATCGTAAACATTCTCAATGCTACCATGCAATACTTATAAAGGATAAATGTGTTTCAAGACATAGACCCAAGAACAGTTCTATAATAGATAGAACAAAATACAACTAAACCCGTTCTGTGAGAAGGACTTCATATGATACGTATTGCAATACCTAACAAAGGAAGATTACACGAGCCCACCATACAGATGTTCAAGGAAGCAGGACTTCCCGTACTTGGTGGTTCCAACAGAAAGCTGTTTGCAAAAACAAACGATCCGGAGATCACATTCCTGTTCGCAAGAGCAGCCGATATTCCGGAATATGTTCAGGATGGGGCGGCAGATGTCGGCATCACCGGACTGGACCTTATCTCTGAGACCGAGTCAGATGTAGAGATGCTCCTTGACCTCAAATATGGAGGAGCAGACCTTGTACTTGCAGTACCTGAAGAATCAGACATCTCATCGGCAAATGACCTTGAAGGAATGCGTGTGGCAACTGAGTTCCCCGGCATCACTGCAAGGTATTTCAAGAACCTCGGGATAAACATTGATGTAGTAAAGGTCAGCGGTGCATGCGAAATGACACCACACGTTGGCATTGCAGATGCCATTGTGGACATTTCCAGTTCAGGAACGACACTTGTGATGAACCATCTCAAGGTAATCGAAAAAGTGTTCTCATCATCCATATATCTGATCGCAAATCACGAAACGGCAAAAACGGAAGAAAAGATAGAACACATCAAAACAGCCCTTGAGAGCGTCATGCATGCCAAAGCAAAGCGATACTTAATGATGAACGCTCCAACCACAGTGGTCGATGATTTAAAGGAAGTACTTCCCGGACTTGCAGGACCAACTATAATGAAAGTCGAATCCAAGGAAGATATCGTGGCAGTACATGCCGTCGTGGACGCAGACATCATCTTTGCCACCATTACAAAGCTTAAAGCTGCAGGTGCTTTTGACATACTTGTAATGCCTATCGAGAGAATGATACCCTAAAGGTGACAAAATGAGCTTTGAAGTGATACCAGCAGTCGATATGAAAGGCGGCAAATGTGTACAGCTCGTTCAGGGCGTACCCGGAAGCGAGATGATATCCCTCGATGACCCCGTTGAAGTCGCCCTTGACTGGGTTTCCCAGGGCGCAAGGACACTACATCTTATCGATCTTGATGGTGCAATAGAAGGAAACAGAACAAATGCACCCATTATAAAGAAGATCGTCGAGAAATGCAAACCCCAGGGAATATACATCCAGGTAGGCGGAGGAATACGTTCCTTCGAAGATGCTGCAGCTTTACTCGATATTGGCATTGACAAAGTTATCCTCAGCACCGCTGCATTAAAGGATCCCGAACTTATCAAAAGGCTCTCCGATGAATTTGGAAGTGAACATATAAATGTTGCACTCGATTCAAAGAACGGAAAGATATCCATCGAAGGATGGACAAAGGAATCAGAACATACAGCAGTAGAAATGGGAAGCCAGTTTGAAGAGAAGGGCGCTGGAAGCATTCTGTTCACCAACATTGACTCCGAAGGTCTGTTAAATGGAGTGGACCCGAAACCTACTGAAGAGCTTGTCAATGCTGTCACCATACCCGTGATCGCATCCGGCGGTGTGACCACCCTTGAAGATATTGTCACACTGAAGAACACCGGAGCAGCAGGTGTTGTTGTTGGGAGCGCACTATACAAGAAAAAGTTCACACTGACAGAAGCAATAGATATCATCAGTGATGAAAATTGATCATCGAAAACGGCAGAGGAACAGCATGAGAAACGCAAAGATCGCACGTAAGACAAAAGAGACGGATATCCGGATGGAACTCGAGCTGGATGGCAACGGTTCATCGAATATTGACACAGGCATCGGTTTTTTCGACCATATGCTTACCGCTTTTGCAAGACACGGAAATTTTGATCTGACCATCGAAGCCACCGGTGACCTGATCGTTGATGAGCACCACCTGATAGAGGACACCGCAATAGTTCTTGGCCAGGCACTCTCTGAAGCACTCGGAGATAAGAACGGGATCGCCAGATTCGGAGATGCACGCATCCCAATGGATGAAGCCCTTGCAGATGTGGTTCTCGACCTTGGAGGAAGGACCTATCTCGTAATGAATGCTCAGTTCGAATCACCAAGGGTCGGTGAAATGAACACACAACTTGTGAGACACTTCTTTGAGTCCCTCACAGACAATTCAAAGATGAACCTGCACATAACTGTCACAGGTTACAATGACCACCACAAGATAGAGGCCCTTTTCAAGGCCTTTGCATACGCCCTCCGCCGTGCTGTCAAGATTGAAGGCGAAGGCATCAAAAGTACAAAAGGTGTGCTTTAAAGCAACCTAACAAAATGGAAAAGCCGTATTATTACGGCTTAATTGAACTTTTTTTGCAATCTTTTATAAAAGTCCTGCTCCGGACCATTTGACTTTCTTGACAGACGCTCGACTATGAGCTCAGGAGTGCTCTTTGCAACATAATTGTACCTTGGCGTCCTTTCAACTATAAGGTTCAGTTCCTTATCAAGCCCGCTTGCCTCGATGCCATCAACACGTACATTGCATTCGGTGTTCTCAAGGATCAGTTCTGATAAATGGGACACAAAAATTGACATGCCGTTATCATTCTCAGAAAGCACCTCCAGTATTCCCGAGATTATCTTTGCAGAAGCTCCCGGCTCAGTAATGGATTCCAGTTCATCTGCCAGAACAAGCTTTGAAGAATCGTTTGCAACAACTGAAAAATCAACAAGGGTGGTCTCGAAAGCTCCTGCATCCAGAGTACCTTTGGATTTTCCAAAATGATAGAACTCTTCCGCAAGACCTATCTCCATGTTCATGGCAGGAGTTGGGAAGCCCATGTGAGCAAGGATAACACACTGTGCCACCAATTCAAGCAGAGAGGTCTTTCCTCCTGAATTGACACCACTCAAAAGGACAACTCGACTGCCATTCCCATCGGGATCATAGGAGGTATTGCCTACTGAATAATCGATAGGTACGACCGAACCATGCCTCGTTCTTATGAAAAGGTTCGATGCACCCTTGAACGCAATGCCCGTCCCTTCAATGAACTCAGGAAGATGAAGGTCGAACTCCTTTGCAAAGCAACCTATAGAAAAACCCACATCGAAATCAAGGGCTTCGTGAACCATCCTTTGTGCAACATCATGGAACTCTGAGAGTGTCCTCGCAATATTGCATTTGTGCCGAACCTTCAGTTTTTCCACTTGATTTGCGATCTGCTGCTTAAAGGAATATAGGCATTCCTGTTTCACTTCAAGGGGATGAGTGATCTCATCCGAGAAAAAGGAATCAAGGGACAACAGCTCATTCCTTTCAAGCGCAAGGTCCGCCACGATCTTCTCTTTTGCGGTCTTGATAACAGAACTGTAAGAATGGAACAGCTCTTTTTCGAGCAGGTCCTTTATCTCCATTTTCCCGTTCATCACCTTAAGCATGTCCTGACCGCTAAGCGTAAGTTTGCTCTCCTCCAGACAGGAATTAAGAGTGACATTGGCAGCAGTAATGGTTTCTGAAACACAATTATCGACATTTCTGGAGATCATCATAAGGCGATCGATACTATTATCAGAACCCTCCCTGACATCCCCATCCCCATCTATAAGAGAAAGGGTCTGCTTTAATCTTTCAATATCATCGTCCGCAATATCTTCAAGGGAACATATACCTGAACAGCGTAATATCTCAACCATTTGGATACAGCATTCAAGCGTATTAAGATTCCTCGCAAAGAAGTAGATCTCCTTCTCCGGCACTATCTGCCACATATTTGCTTTGCGAATATCAGGAATGAACTCAGGATCAACATCTTCAGGAAGGTCAAAGACCATGCACTTGTCATCAGCAGCAACAACATGGGAATACCCCCTTGCAGTATCAACGAACTCCCCCGCACCCTTCACGAACTGGACATCCAGAAGATCCCCGAACATCTGCCGTGCAACCTCATACTGCTTGCTATCGGCGGTCAGAATTGCCCTGGACCTAACTTTCGGTGGTACGCATTTGACATCCAGAGCCTTTACATTTGACAGAAGCGAGATCAGTTCTTCATTGTCCCCCAATACGCAAGCAGTCCCAATATACCCGGCAACATCCTTCCTAATATCCTCGATGAGTGCCTTTTTGCTTGCAGGATAAGGTATGTAGACATGAAGCTTGTCCTTTGCATATCTTGTATGTGTGAACTGCTTGATGATATCCAGGAGCCTCTCATAGATATCCGAAGCTTCCTTTGTCTTAAGGAAATCTTCCATACTAACACCTTCGAACTGTGCACGCACTTCGTGTACCAGAGAAATAGCATATCTTTGCCCTACTCCTTCAACTTCGGAAATACTTGCGATGTCACCGCTTAAAATAGCATCCATTGCCCTATCCTCCCCACCAAAATGCTCCTGAAAGCGTTTCGCCATTTTCTCACCAATACGCGGAATATCCTGTAACCCATTCATTTTCTCACCCATATTCATGCAAAACTATCCAGGGTACAGCCGGCAATGCCCCTTTCAACCTTATAACGATCTCTTTTTGACATCTTGCTCATCGAAGCAGAACTTTTGGGCTGCATTTTCTTTGCAAGCCCATGATTTCTCCTTGAATCTATCATCTGGGAATTATAGTAGAGGTCCCAGAGCTCATCAACATCATCCGATGTCGATGTTGACCGAAGGCTTTCCACAAAGGATGCGGTGATCTTTGCAACCCTATCAAGTCCAATAAGATCGCCATTGCCTACCCACGCAGAACCATTTTTGATAACTGCCACAGGAACGTCTGGATTTTTCCTGACAAGCCACCTGCAGAACATATCCGCGATATCGTGAGGAGTATCAATAACAACAGACAGTATGCCACCTTTAAGCTCCGGTCGTGCGAACATACACAACCTCTCGTATGCCTTGCCAACCTCACGCATATAATTATAATACCGTTTTGCGATCTTGCCCTTCCCTGAATAAAGTCCATCAGTATCGCCATTACAAGAAACCAACAGTCGCACAAGCCCAGCAGGATCACACTCCTTGTGCCTTAGAAGAAGATCTACGTACCATAGAGGATCGGGGTCGAACCTTGCCATACGAGGTTTACTTTTTCCGAATATCTCCTTGGATAAGGACTCGGACCGATAAGAAGGATCAAAACCTACCATATTGATCTCACCCTCGATACCTGAAAGATCGAGTTTCCCCTTAAGCTCCCCCACATCGCTCGCAAATATCAGTTCAGAACCAGGATATTCCCTGAAAGCTAAACATGCAAGCAGCACACCCTCTACACTGGACCTAAAAGCTATTATCATGAGCAAGCCCCCATAAAAGAAGAAAGGTTCGTCTGCCTTGAACCATTGATCGAAATGTAGGACCTTGCACGGGAAACTACGACACCCACCCGGGAAAGTTCCTGCTCGGAAACTATCGGACGGGCTCGCACGATCCGGTTAGCGCTTATAGGCCCGATACCGGGAACAAGGAGCAGATCGGACATTTCAGCGGAATTGATATCCACCGGAAAACGATCAGGTTGCGATCGTGCAAGCACTTCCTTCGGGTCAGCATTTGAGAGATACCCATACTCATCGTAGATCTCATCGAAATCGCTTGACATGAGACCATAGTCCTTTAAAAGAAAGGACATCTGATACAACCTCTGCTCACGCCATTTCGGCGAAGGGGCCCCATTCTCAAGGGGAGTATCAGGCACAGGGTCGAAGCTCATAAAATAGGGTCTTCGCAATGCATACTTGTCCATGAACTTGTTGACCGTCTTCACGACCTCTTTGTCAGACTCAGGGACCGCACCCACCACGAATTGAGTGTCATTTGCACCAACCATTTTTCCCATACCGCAATATTCACTTCTTTTCTTCTCAATGAGGTCCCTTGTCCATTTCAACCTCTGCAGAACATCGTTCTTATAATCGAAATTCGGGCATATCTCAGAATAATTAACGGAATTGGTAGTCTCCGCATTAACACCGAACTTATCGGCATGGTCTGCGATCTGCTCAAGCAGATATTTCGGAGTGCCAGGCATCACCCGGATATTGATGTAACCTTTAAACCCCTGACCTCGCAACAGTTCCAACACCTCTAATTGCTTCTGCGAAGTATACTCTGCATCCCCCATGATGCCTGAAGACAGGAACAGACCCTCGATGGCATTCCTTCTGTAAAATGACCAGGTGATCTTTGCAATTTCTGCGGGTTCAAGAGAGGCTCTTTTAGTCTCACGCTCACAACGATTTGGACAATAGGCACACTCCCCTGCACAGGAATTTGATAACAGTGTCTTGTAGAGCTGTATGCACCTCCCATCTGGACCAAAAGCATGACAGACAGCACTCTGATTGCAACTGTCATATTTAGTACCTGCAGAGAGGATCTGCATTCTCTCAGATAAGGTCAGATGATGTTCGTTCCGTCCATAAGCACTCATTGGTTGATAAATTGGCACTTAATTATATAACCGACAGCCAAGCGAGGTGAAAGTATTATTTAAAAGAATGGCAAAAAACCGTATAAAAAAGAACAGTGCGAGATAATGTAATAATAAGTAGGACAATGCAAAAAAGAACGAAAATTGATAGCGTTCAAAGATCATTTCTTGACATGAATATCAAGTTTGAGCTTAGTGACCGGTTCAAGTTTCTTCCATTCGATAGTTGTGTCCTCATCAAGCACACAGTTCTGAACTGACTTCTCAGAGAAGTCACCATTTATCTCATAAACATAAAGACCTTCTTCCCCATCTGTAGAGATAATGACTTCCCTATCGCCTTTCTTCTTCACCTTTATTGCAGCCACACCGCGCAGAGCATCCAGAAGGGTAGTACCTTTTTCCACCTCTATGGACTTTGTCGGTGCAAAAGAGTTCATAGCAATATAGATATTATCCTTATTTGGTTTCAGCACATGGGTCCTCCCAAATATCCTGCGCTCAACAAGATCTGCAGCTTCCAATATCTTAACATGCTTCGCAGCAACCGGAACAGAGATATTTAACGTCCTTGCCAACTCGGAGATATGCATCTCCTCCTCACTAAGCAGCTCAAGCATTCTAATACGCGTATCGCTTCCCAGTGCGTTAAAGACTTTGTTTTCCAATTGGCTCATACATGTAAATGGAAATATGACATATATAAGAATATCAGTCCCATTATTAAGTACATACACAAAAAAAATATTGGATTTAACTGTTCAAAAGTTCCACCCATCTCAAAAAAGTAGCTGCCATGACCGTGTCCCCCAAACCGACAGTCGAAATAGGATCATCGCAGATCAAAGTTGGCAAGATACAAACATTAAGATCACTATATTTTCCACACGCTCCCACACCTGACCCCACACAAGAGTCAAAATTGCCATCAATGAGCGCTTGCACTCTCCCAACCTGCTCTAACCCATATTCGCTTAGGGAAAACTCACTAACGGAATCTTCAAGATCGGACCTAAGCGGAAGTTTACCTGTCGCTGCAAAAAATGCAGCACACATAATTCCAAATTCCAGACTCTGTATCTCATGATCACATGAAGAGACCGTATCTCTAAAGACCGATACAATGAGATCACGCGTATGGACAACCATTTTCTTGAGGCCGGTTGCACGAATACATTTCACACATGCTTCAACGATAATACTGGAATCTATTCTCTGGAATCGTTCTTCTGGAATGCCATGTATCTCAAATAGCATACCTATTTCATCCTCGTTCATCCCAATACTGTCCGCAATACCCGAAAGTTCCGTAAATATGAAAACTGCCAGCTCAGAGGTTGAAAAATGTCCAAGCTCGGCATGGACCAGCAGGTCCGAATTCAGCACTTTCCATCCCCTCATCAAAGACCGGGCCTTTTCAAACTTCTCAACAGGACCAGAACCATCCGGATAAACTGAACGAAGCTGATTAAAACCTGAAACGATAGCACCATTCGCAACTTTTACATATTCACGACTGTAATCTTCAAAAGCAGGAGATATATAGAGTTCAGTATTCACATTATCATAAGTAGCAATGAATCTGTTCTCCCTCGGAACAGTAATATTCTTCCCGAAAAGCTCAAAACGAAGCCCTTTCTTAAAATCAAAGACAAAATGGACGATCTTTTCCTTAGCACCTTTAAAAGTGCTTTTTACATCATTATCACTTTCTTCCGGAAAGACCACGCCCTCCCCCGATATCAACGGACTTATCGAACCAACATCACCCACTGGATTAACGACAACCTCTTCTGCCCCCATCTCTGACATAACGTTTGCCATGATAGCCATATTACCCCCAAGCCGTACCACTGCTCGCTCATAAAAATGCTCCATCAGAAAACTGAAAACGGATACATCCTGAATGAACCATTCCGCACCAGTCCCTTCCTGCATACAGCCAACAAGACCTGCGAGAAGATCCGATATCGAATTGATATCACCTGATGAACGCTGAAAGCTGTCGAATAGAACAGTGGGGTCCACTGATGCCAGCAATTCAGCAATATCTTCCCTGGTAATGGAATAAACAGCATCCAAGTTCATGTTGTAGCCGCAGAGGAACTTCATCATCCCACCTCATTTAAGCTTGGAAAGAAAACCTGCAAATGCAGCTGCTGAAATGACATCTCCAATGCCAACAGTAGCCACAGGCTCGCTGACAACCTTTGCAGGAACAACGATAGCATCATACTGGGGTGTGCGAATGCAGCCATTCTCGAAATCCTTCATGCAGCACATACCACTGCTCACAAGATGATCCTTCAATCTCTCAAGATCACCATATCCTTTTTCAGAGACAGGAACATCGAGACCTAATGCAGTACTTTCAAGAGAAACTATCTCTCCCTGTAATGCCTGTGCTGCTGCGGTAGTGGAAGCAAACAATAAAGCTTTACGGTGATCGAGAACAGATACCGGACAATCCTTAGCAACAACACAGATGTAAAAACCAAGAGAATGTATATGCACCCTTTCAAGTTCCAGCTCTTTTAAAAGCTTAACTGCGCCTTCAAAAAGAGAAACTATCGCATTCTCGCCCTTATTGATGACAGAATATGCAAGCTCTTCATAACCAAGAACGTTCAACGCATTTGCGACTTCAACTGTATCAAGACCCAAAGAATGAACGTGCTTTCTTACAATATATTTAAGGATCGAGCTTCTGATAAGCTTATTTTGAATGGACGTGAACTCAATATGTATCCTTATATTCGGATTTCCCTCTTTGAGCCTTTCGATCACATTGACGGCTTTATCAATGTAGTCCATATAGGTAGAACCATCTTCATATTCTTCTTTTATCATCTGATAACCGGCAAGCAGCGCACCATCTACATTCGCTTGAAGAGAAGGGATCCGCTCATACAATTCCGGAACCATCTCTATACGGATCCATTTTGGACGGGAAGAGACTATAAGACGATTGTCCCTTGGCACAATGAAATTCTCCCCTTTGAAATTAACACCCATGCCCTTTGAGAATTCGAGTATCCAGTTCACCTTGGGCTTATTTTGAGGATCGTAGGCATCCCTGGGACGAACAAGTTTGAGTTGATCCCCTTCCACAACCGGAAATAGAAGATTGTCCGAATCTACAAAATAGTCAGCCTGTTCCTTGGAAAGCCATGGAACATAGGTGATCACATTTTGTCCGATGGATGCCAGAAGATTAGAGATTATACCTGCCTGACCACCCATACGTGCATGATCAAAACCCAGATGATCAGTAAGCCATTCATGAACCTCGGTCGTATTTGTCGGAACCTCTGCCGCTTTCCCATCACGCATGGCAATAATAAGCCTTGCCACAAGATCTGAAGGGGAATCTATCTCCCGAGGATATTCAAACAACTTATCTTGGACTTCATTTTGATCGACCTGCGCCAACAGCATTGAAATATCTTCCTCGCTTACATGTTTGATAGCGTCAATGTTACTGTTGTAAGCTACGAACATTCCCCTTACATTGTCCAGAGACGAACAAATGTCCTCATAGGACTCACGATAAACAGATTCCCACTCCCCAATATCCATAAGATCACCTTCGATAAAAACCCGTCAAAGCAGTATCATGTAGTATATTCAGCATTGATCCTTACATAATCATACGTAAGATCACAACCCCATGCCTTCGCATTTGCACTGCCAAGAGCAAGGCCCACCATGATAATGACTTCCGAACTTCCCATGATAGCTTCCAGCTTCGTCAAGTGTTCTTTATCTTCAGAGAGGATCTTACCCTCATTTACAAGATAAACGGTATCCACACCATTGGAAAAAGCAAGAGAGATCTTATCCTGTTCCAGTTCAGCGCCGGAAGATCCTGCTGCTGCAACAACTCTACCCCAATTCGGGTCCTTGCCGAAAATAGCAGATTTCACAAGCGGAGAACGTACGATAGCCTTTGCGACAAGGCGAGCATCCTCTTCAGAGACTGCACCAGTTACCTGTGCTTCGATAAGCCGGGTAGCACCTTCACCGTCCTTTGCGATCTGTTTTGCAAGGTCCACAAGAACATGCTCAAGTCCTGCCTTAAATTCATTTATATCAGGAGAGATACCGGTAGCTCCCGTAGCTGTAAGAAGCACCATATCATTAGTACTTGTGTCCCCGTCCACTACGACCATATTGAAGCTTCTGTCAACTGCTTCCTTGAGGCATTCATCAAGTACGTCCGATGAAAGAGCTGCATCAGTGTAGACAAAGCCAAGCATAGTTCCCATGTTAGGCTCGATCATGCCGGAACCTTTTGCAATTCCACCTATACAGACACCACAATCAAGCTCTATCGCAGTCATCTTTGGGAACGTATCAGTTGTCATTATAGCCCTTGCAGCATGGCTGTTACCCTGAGGTGATGCTGCAAAACCGTTCATCACTTCATCGACATTATCACGTATCCAGCCAATATCGAGCTTCCTGCCGATAACACCGGTAGATGCCACTGCGACAAGGTCACTATCGACACCCAATCTTTCAGAAAGGATAGAGGCCATTTCCCTTGCATCGGCGAGACCTTGCTCACCTGTAAAAGCATTGGCATTTCCACTGTTTGCTATCACCGCTGCCAGTTTGCCATTCTTACCAAGGGCTTCCCTTGTAACGATCAGTGGAGCAGCTATGACCTTGTTCCTGGTAAAAACGCCCGCAGCATTCCCTTCAGCCACAATGATCGCAAGGCCCATCTTTCCCGGCTTGATACCGAAAGCACGAACTCCTTTTACTGCACATAGGCCGCTATCTTTCGCTTTCATAACACCACTTTAAATGCCTGCAAGACCGCGAATGATATCGCCGCGGGTTATAAGCCCTACCAGTTCACCATTATCGACAACAGGAAGTCTGTTAATTTTGTGCCGGCTCATTGATCTGGAAGCATCCTCCACAGAACTTTCCGGACCTACCGTGAACACATCCTTTTCCATTATATCACTGATAGGTTTTGAACCAACATCAGAAAGCATCTTTTTGGTATCTTCCCAACTAATGAGCTCACGTATAGGGATCTCAATTACCTCGAAAGGACTGGGAAGCCAAAGCCCGCCATGTTCAGGGATGTTAAGCAATTTCAATAGATCAACTTCGGAAACGATCCCTACGACCTTACCCTCATCAACAACAGGAACACCGCTAATGTTCTCTTTCTTCAACAACTGTGCAGTACTGCTAATAGTAGCCTGCGGACTGCATACAATGACATTACTGCTCATAATATCTTTTACATTCATGATCATATCTCCTATCGTAATTTATGGGGATGTCGCCGCAATGCGAAGACCAGTGGTCTCATCAAAACCACACATAAGGTTCATGTTCTGGATCGCCTGACCTGAAGCACCCTTTACCAGATTATCAATTGCTGAAACAACAACGATACGGCCGGTGTTGGCATCGACCTCAAAACCAATATCACAGAAGTTCGAGCCCCTTACAGCGCTAAGGGAAGGAATATCATCAACGACCCTCACAAAAGGCTTGTCCTTGTAGAATTCGTGATAAAACTCACGTACATCCTCCAACGACATCTTCTCCTTTGTGAAAAGATGTGCAGTGGTAAGTATACCACGAATGGAAGGAACAACGTGTGGCGTGAAGTTCACATCAGTGAAAGCATTGTCCAACCGGTTCAGTTCCTGAAGGATCTCTTCCCGATGCCTGTGAGTGGTCAGTTTATATGCCTGGACATTTTCTGCCATGTTAGGATAATGGGATGCCATTGTAGGATTTATCCCTGCTCCGGTAATTCCGGATTTGGAATCGAATATGGCCATCTTGAGAAGTTTTGCAGCCGCAAGAGGAGCAGCTGACAGAATTGCTCCTGTGGGATAACATCCCGGATTTGCAACGAAGGACTCATCCTTCACTTCAGGATGAAGTTCCACAAGACCGAAAACAGCATCTCTTGGATTAGCATGTTCCATATTGTAGACCTTCTCGAAGATGCTTGTCTTCAAACGATAATCGGCACTAAGATCGATAACTTTAGTATTATCATCAATAAGCTCGGGAACTATGTTCATTGCGGTCCCATGGGGTACAGCTACGAAGACAACATCACATCTGCCCCTGATATCTTCAGGAGAAAGGTCCTCAAATTCAATATCCACAAGTCCGCGCAGATGTTTATGAGTGTCACTTACCGCTTCACCTGACAAACGGCGTGACGTAGCCGTTTCAATATTGACATACGGATGGTTCAAAAGCAGACGCATCAGTTCACCACCGGTATAACCGGAAGCGCCGACAATTCCTGCATTTATCATATCGGTCATGGTGTTATGTATATTTCCAATACTAATTAAGCTTGTTATTTTCTAAATAAGAATAATTATCAACCTTGACCAACATTACATAGAGGGCACTATTAAGATTAAAGGAGATAAAATGAATACTACCAAAAAGATATATTTGGCAGCACCACTTTTTTCAGAAGCTGAACAGGATTATAACAGGAAACTGGAAACTGCACTGGAAGATCTCGGATTCGATGTCTTTGTGCCACAGGAAGATTCCAACGATACAGAAGCAGCAAGAGAAGAGATGGATTCTCACAAAATATTCCAGTTGAACCTTGATGCAATTGACAATTGCGATATAGTGGTGGCAGTCCTCGATGGTGGCAGTGATATCGATTCAGGTACAGCGTGGGAGATAGGGTACGCATATTCAAAGAAAAAGACGATCATTGGTCTAAAAACCGATTTCAGGACATTGGGACCTGAAGGTCTTGTAAATCTCATGATCGGAGAATCCGCAAGTGAGCTCAAGACGAACGTAACCGACCTTCTGGAAACCATGAAGAACTATAGATGAAAGCATTTCTTTCATCTACTCTATTTTCACTTACAACAGGAATTGAACTTTTCTTCCTCGATATCCCCACGAGACTCGACCTCTTTGAATATCTGTCCTTCAAACCAGTACATCTGTGCCCCAGTAAGCCATGCATCGTGCGGAAGACCTGCCTTTAAACAGGTGTGGTTTAAAAGATCGATAGCATCAAAATCGTTATCCGGTGCGACCTGCGGAAGCAATAGCCCCTCATACACACCCAGCTTTGCGATCAAACCATGGCGACCTATTTCGATAACTTCAGGCAATTTATCTGGAATAACATCGATAAGTTCCGGTTGTGTCAGGACCGTGACCTCTACGATAATATCAGACATCTCGGAAATATCGACCATTGGAAAACGAGGGTCCCTTGTGGCTGCCGAGATCGCAGAATCTACAATAGCACTTTCCAAAGCCGAATCCGCATAAGGATGACCGATACACCCTCGCAGATCGCCGTTCTTCGTCAGAGTCACGAAAACACCACGCAATTCACCGAACACCTCCGGCAGATCGATAGCCTCTGACAGCTCTCCATCTTTCAGAAATGACTCAATAGTATTCCTTGCAAGCCTTACGGCCTGTTCCCCTTCAGAAGCACTTAGCATATTAACCCCCACACAGATTTTATTCAAATTCCCTATATCTTTTTGCAGCAACTTTTAAAGCTTCAATGCCAGGCAAGCTGTCCCCGGCAAGAAAATCAATACATGCCCCGCCACCTGTGCTTATGTGTGAGAACATCTTCTCATACCCCATATTACGCACCTCGGCAGTAATGTGGCCGCCGCCAGCAATTGAATAACCGGCATTCGTTGCAGCCTTGATGATCTCAGATGTACCGATCTCAAAGCCCTCTATCTCGGAAACGCCCGCAGGACCATTTAGAACAACGGTCTTCGCATTTTCGATCTCGCTTGAATATGCCACAATGGTCTCAAGACCGAGATCGTTTATTGGAAGGTTCGTCGAAGCCACATCATCGATCTTTGCCTCGATCCTGTCCCCATTATCATTAAGAGCAACATCCCTTGGAAAACCGAGCTTACCAGCAAATCTTTCAAGGATATTTTTCGCCTTATCTATCTGGTCGAGATATCCCTGGGATTTGATGAACTTCATATTAGGTTCACCAATATCGACACCTGATGCAGCAAGCACGACATTTGCGACAACGCCTGTGACCAGAACCCTGTCAGCACCGCCACTTGAAAGGACATGCTCAGCCACCTTGAGGGAATCATCAACCTTCGCCCCACCGAGAACAAATATACACGGAGATTCAGAACCTTTAAGGCTCACATCCAGAGAAGTTATTTCCCTCTCCATGAGACGGCCTGCCCCGGAAGGAAGAAGTCCGGTAAACCCTGTGATCGAAAGCTGGGAACGGTGGGATACCGCAAATGCATCGTTCAGGAAAATATCGAACAGAGGAGCAAGTTTTCGCACCATGTGAGTTCCCTGATGTTCACTAACAGGTCTTTTCAGGCTTTCTTCTGAATAGAAACGCACATTCTCCAGAAGGATAACATCCCCCTTTTCCATTGAAGCGATGTTCTCTCTGGCATGGCTACCAAAAATATCATCGATATAAGTAACCTTCCTACCCAATGAACTGGACATCACATCAGCATGTAGTTGCATAGTAGTGAAATCGTTCTTTCCTGGTCGGCTCTGGTGAGCTAACAGCACCACCTTCGCATCCTCCAGGTCCCTAAGGGTCGGTATATGGCTTTTGATCCTCATATCATCAAGTATGCCACCGCCAGGGCTCATTGGAGAGTTCAGGTCCACCCTCACAAGAATTGTTCTATCCCCTATATCAAAATCGTCTATCGTGAGAAAATCTTTAGCAGTCAAGGTATTCATCACCGGTAATACTGATCATATAATCCTGATAATTTGAATTTGCAATTGAAATTAATGAGATGCACGACACTATAAACCAATATATATTTATGTATATCCATCTGGGATCTCAAAGGATGTTTTCAAAAATAATAAATAATGAAGGACATCAAAGGCCGATCAGCGACATAAGCTCTTTGACATTCACATCGTTATTAATAAGCTCTACCATACGACCGAGCTTATGTTCACGCCTGAACCTTGCACGCCCTATTAGCCGTTCCATTCTTTCAATGGTCGACATCGTATCCCCTCGAACGAGGATCACAGGTATCTGTGCCTCATCCGCACTACCAAGCACAGCTGCACTTGGCTGAAGATTTCCGGTCAGGACAAGACATTTCACGCGTGCCTCGATCGCAGCCATCTGAATATCAGACCTGTCACCCCCTGTGATCACAACAGAATTGGGAGTACGCCTAAAATACTTGATAGCGGAATTCACTTCCATTGCTCCCACAAGATAGTGATCCACAAGCACCTCGATATTCTCAGAACCTGCAAGAACCTCTGCGTGAAGGTCTTCAACGATCTCAGAGATAGGGACCGAACGAAGGGTAGTGTCCTTTGGAAGCACACCAAGCACCTTGACCCCTTTATTTTCAAGGAAAGGTACCACCAGCTCACAAACATGCTCAAGCTGTCCTTCATCCACTTCATTGAGAATGACACCTGCGAACATATCCGGGTCGTGTATCAATTCAATATCAGAAAGAATACGATCCACCGCATGTATGGATTCATATCGGGCGACCAGAAGGATCTTGGTCCCGATGATAGAAGCAACCTGCGGGTCGGACAGACCGTATATTGCCCCGCCACCGATGCCACCAGTACCTTCCAAAAGAACAACATCCTTGTCCCTGGATATCTCGCCATAAGCATCGATAATTGTCTTATCAAGATGCTTTTCGACACCTGCAAGAGCATCTTCCACAAGGTTGTCAGTAAGAAGGATAGGCGTGATGTTCTTAATATCATCTTTCAGGTCGAAGAGCTTACGTGCCTGCTCCGAATCCTCATCTGAGAGCACACCATTTACATCCACCAGCATATTACCCACCGGCTTCATGTAACCGACAGAGTAACCCTTGTCCTTAAGTATAATACCAATACCTGCACACAGGGAACTTTTTCCGGAATATTTCTCAGAAGAACTTATCAATATTGAAGCCACACTGCCCAACCTCCATTTCTTTTAATTTGAATAATGTCAGCATATTCATTCGCCTCCAAGTGTCAGCCTTATGTCCATGGCAACACATCCCTGACCTTCAGGCAACACCATCAGAGGATTTATCTCAAATTCAAGTATCTCAGGGAAATCCGATACAAGTTGTGACACCCTGCAAAGAGTATCAACGATCGATGCGATATCAGAAGGACTTTCGCCCCTTACCCCCGTCAATATAGGATATGTCCTGATGGATGATACCATCTTTTTGAGAACATCCACTCCAACAGGAGCAACACTGAATGACACGTCCTTAAGCACTTCCACGTATGTCCCGCCAAGACCGAACATAAGCAGTGGACCGAATTGCACATCCCGGTTCATACCAATGATAACTTCTTTACCACCAGTGATCATTTTCTGGACCTGCACACCGGAGACCACTGCTTGTGGCATGTAGCGTCTCACATCCGACATCATTGTGAGGTATGCCCGCTCAACATCATCCGCATTCTCGAGCCCTATGCGAACACCCCCCACATCGGTCTTGTGTGAGATATCAGCAGAAAGTACTTTCATCACAACGGGATATCCCATATTCTCACATGCATCTAACGCACCTTGCAATGTCTTCACATTGAGGGTTTCCACCACAGGTATGCCATAAGCCCTGAGAATATCAAAGGATTCGAGTCCTAGCGTACGTCTGCCATTTGAGATCGCATCCCTTAGCAGGGAAGAAACAAATTCCTTATCAACATCGAACTTCTCAGGCAGAACATATTCATGTTCCCTCATGATACCATAGTCACATAGAGCAGCCATGCTGGAAACTGCTCTTTCAGGGAAAGGATAATTCGGAATATGATGATGGTTCAGGATTTCGTCACCCTCTTCTATCCGCGTCCCGCCTACAAAACTGCATAATATGGGCTTCTTCGTATCCGCACATTTTTCGGCAACCACTTCCGCAATGCTCTTAATTTCCGTCATTGCCTGCGGAGAAGTTAGAAGGATAACACCATCTACATTGGGATCATCAAGTATCGTTTCAATTGCAAACCCGTAGATATCAGGACGAGCATCCCCCAAAACATCTACCGGATTATAAAGGCTGGCTGCAGGAGGAAGTTTACCCCGCAACTTACCGATAGTGTCCTCATTAAACGATGAAAGGGAAAGCCCCGCGAACTGACAAGCATCTGCTGTCAGAATACCAAGCCCACCCGCATTTGTGATGATGGCGATGTTACGACCATCTGGTATTGGCTGGCTGGAAAAGGCACGTATGTAGTCCATTAGCTGTTCAACGGAATCAGCCCTGATAACGTTACTTTGGGAAAATGCAGCATTGTAAGCTTCATCAGAGCCTGCGAGCGTACCGGTGTGAGAAGAAACCGCCCTTGAACCAACTGCGGTCCTACCGGATTTGATCACAATGACAGGTTTCTTCCGGGAAACCTCGCGGGCGATCTGCATGAACTTCGGGCCGTCTTTCACACCCTCAAGATAAGCAGCTATCACAGCAGTATTATCATCATCTGCCATTTCAAGCAGAAAATCGTTCTCGGACAGATCGGCCTTGTTCCCAAGACTGATGAACTTCGAGAAACCCACACCTCTCGCATCCGCCCAATCAAGGGTCGACGTGCATATTGCACCTGACTGGGACATCATTGCGATATTGCCCTTCCTGGCCATGGATGCAGCAAAGGAAGCATTCAGACCGGATGCCGTATCAATGATGCCCAGGCAGTTCGGACCTACCATACGCATCCCGTGTTCCTTTACGATCTCAGCACACCTACGTTCAAGCTTCGAACCTTCGATACCTGCCTCCTTGAAACCTGCGGAAATAACAACTACGTTCTTTACTCCTGCCCGACCGCATTTATCGAGCGCGTCAGGAACAAGCACGGCAGGCACGACAATGACTGCAAGCTCTGCTCCCCCGGGTGCGTCCAGAATGGTCGGATAGCATGGCAGACCGAGGATCTCATCGGCTTTAGGATTAATAGGAATGATCCTGCCACTGTAGCTTTCAAGCAGATTGTCAAGCACCGCCCGCCCCACTTTCCCTTCAGTTCGGGAGGCACCGATGACAGCCACAGAAGCCGGATCGAATAATTTTTCAAGCATTTTGATACCTGTGAATTTCTAAACAATATAAACGATATAATGTCAGACCAGTATTTACCTACTAATTAACTAACTAAATTATATTGAGAATACTGATAGATAATGTTTTTCTAAGAGAGAACATTTATCACGTCAGTGAGAAAACTTTAGACCAATGTTTCATAATGGAGCTGTACCATCCCTTTTTCATACTGTTTTACATCAAGTAGCTTCAGTTCGGTCTTATAGACACCCTCGCGGAACAATGGAATCCCCTCCCCCAAAAGAATGGGCATTACACCAATGATGATCTCATCGATAAGCTTGGAGTCGAGAAACTCCCGGACAACTTCTCCGCCACCCAGGATCCAGACGTCCTTTTCTGTTTCAGATGATAGTTCTTCCACAAGATCTTTAACAGGTTTACTGGTAAACTTCACAAGATCAGTATCATCGAACTTATTGCTGTGAGTAAGAACATATGATCGTGCGAACTTGTATGGCCATTCGATACCAAATGAAAGGATCATTTCATAGGACTTCCTTCCCATCACGACAGCACCAATGTGCTCTATGAAAGTGTCATAGAAATCATATCCGGGAATGTCGATAAGCCAGTCCACACTCCCTGATTTTGTTGCAATATATCCATCCAAGCTCATGGCAATGTATAGAATTTTCTTTTGAGACATTGGGTCAACTCCAACAATGGTAGTATCAATATTTTGCCGTATACTTTTTTGGCATCTTCGTTCAGGAAACCCCATATGAAACACAAAGAATTGCAGAAACTGGAATAATATGTGTCTCCCCACGCCTTTCATCGTCCAATATAATATAATCTTTGTTTGCACGAATTCTGCCTTTTCTAACTGCTCCCGTTAATAACGTAACTTCTACAAACATTTCGAGATCTGATATATTATCAAGTTCTTCAATTATTGTCCATTTGTTTGCAAACATCCCCCATTACCCCTTAGCTTATATCGTTCAATTCTAGTACTAAACTATTGAAATCTCTTAAAACCTATTAAATTAATAGATTATCTGGATTATTCCCACTTATATCTGTCCTTTTATGCAGCTTAGTCAAATATAATTAATATGACTAATCGCATATATTAATAACCAATAAAAGAAGCGTAAACGAAAAAACCAGCATAATCGATTCCATTTCTACCACCTAATTAGTTTATTCCTGCTCTTTCACGTACACTGATCATGCCTTATCTTTGATTGTTCCTTCTACTTTTCCACATCTACGACAAATTTTCACAATATGTAGTTTCCATGAACCATTTTCCAGCTCTGTAGAAAACCTATCAAGATCAACATCTTTGGACTGTAATTGAGATTATATTCCAACATCGTGTCACACATCCCATAATATTTTTGGCATTGGTATTTAAGTAGAGTTTTTATGTTATTAGGACCTATATTTATGCATGAACTGTCCCAGGTGCAAGAGCTCCAATCATAAAAAGAACGGTAAAATCGATGGACGTCAACGCTACAAATGCC
>NZ_JAGSOI010000039.1 GCF_023684405.1 Methanococcoides seepicolus
AAGATCTGAATATTAAAGACATGGTTCAGAACAACCATCTCGCAAAGAGCATAATGGATGTTGCATGGAGGATGCTAATAGACACTATCAAGAATAAGGCAGAATGTGCTAGTTCAAAGGTAGTATTGGTCAATCCTGCATACACTTCCCAGATGTGTTCAAGGTGTGGAACTATTGTCAAAAAGGAATTGAAAGACCGAATACATAAATGTAATTGTTGTAATCTTGAAATGGATAGGGATTTCAATGCATCTATCAATATACTGAGATTGGGTCTACAATCTCTTGGCTGAAAAACCATAGAAGCCCACGAACTTTAGTCGTGGGAGTAGTCACGAGCATGAATTAGTGTTTTTATCTTACATCAGTTAATTGGGGGAAAGATGGTGCAATATGAGATCCCTGAGTATCCTTACGCAAAGCCTCGAGTAGTCGTAAGTAAATGCCTGGAGTTTGAAAATGTGCGCTATGATGGAAGTGTCATTCATTGCCAGACAGTTCGTGATATGATGCCATTTGCAGATTTTATTACAGTTTGTCCGGAAGTGGAAATTGGACTTGGGGTTCCACGTGATTCTATGAGGATAGTACTTGTAGATGGGAAAAAAAGATTAATTCAACCAATAACACAGAATGATCTAACAGAAAAGATGGATAACTTCACCGACACATTCCTGAAAGAACTTCCCCAGGTTGATGGTTTCATATTTAAATCCGGATCCCCCACCATTGGGATGCGGGATATCAAGATCTACTCCGATAAAGTGAAAGGATTAGTGGTCGATCGTGGTAATGGTTTTTTTGCAGAGAAGATACTTCGTGACTACATTGACTACCCGATGGAAGAAGATGATCGGCTGAAAAACAACATCATAAGGCACCATTTCATTACAAAACTTTTTGCTTTTGCAGATCTTAGGAAAGTAAAAGAATCAGGTTCAATTGAAAATTTGGAACAATTCCATCAGTATAATCACTATCTTTTCCGCCTATATAGTCATAATCTCTCTTTAAAACTGGATGAGGTGGTTGAAAATAAGAGTTCTTTAAAATTCGATGCGATCTTGAAAGAATACGAAAGAATAATGCCACATATTTTTTCCAGAGAACCGAAGTCGAATGAATTTATAGATGTTGCAAATGAAACATTCCTAAATATAGTCTCTTCCTTGAACATTGTTGAAGAGAAATACCTGGCTCAGGTCATAAAAAAATATACTGATAATCAATTGACATGCGATGCATTACTTGAGATCCTTAAGTTTTATGTTATGCGTTTTAGTGACTCGAAAAAAGAATATTCCAGATTGTTCTTCCCATATCCGGAAGAATTGAAAACGGAATCAGACCCTGAAAGGGATCGGGATTTCTGGGCTAATTTCCCGATCGCATCCGAGCAATCCAAAGTCCATTTGCACTAAAGGAATTGTCTTGGTTATATTAGCTCATGACCCTACCTTAAAGGCTTCTTTTTAGATTTAATTTAAAATAAATATAGTTTGGTAAGAATCGATAGTAAGCTATATATGAGATAAAGATTGAACTTAACATGCATAATTTATTTGGTGGTCGGGGGACACAGATGAAAATGCTAAAAGGACGATCAGCTGTGCTTTTAGTAATTAGGCGATCTGTAGAAACTGTCCAGGGAAGATCAATTACTTTTGATACCAGAGATGGTTTAAAAGTAAATGATCGATAAATTAAAAGTGGGGAAATGAAAATGTTATACATGGAAATAAGTACATGGGAACCAGAGAAACGTGATCTCATACTTGAACACTTAAAAGAACTGAAGATGCCTCCAGGAATAAAGGTACACAATCAATGGGTCGATCTCACAGGAGGAAGATATTTTATCCTGTATGAATGTGAGGATGCAGAGGCTTTTGCAGCATTCAACCTCCCATGGTCAGATGTGTGCTACATTGAAACTGTCCCTGTAATGAAATCAACCGAGTTCATATCACTGATGAGCAGAAAAAGCTGAGATCCGCGAGATGGTCAAAAGTAAATAATGCAAATGTAATCCAGGACGATATTGAAGCCAGTAATGGAGTAATGAACATCATTAAAACAGTAATGATACCATGAGATCCTTTTGGATCTAATTTTATGGTATAATTGATCAATTAAAAGTGGGGGTAATGAATATGTTATATATGGAAATCAGTACTTGGGAACCAGAGAGTCGTGATCTCATACTTGAACACTTTAAAGAAATAAAAATGCCTGCAGGGATAAAGGTCCACGATCAATGGGTCGATCTCACTGGAGGTAGATATTTTATTTTATATGAGTGCGACGATGCAGAGGCTTTTGCAACATTCAACCTCCCATGGTCGGATGTGTGCTACATTGAAACTGTTCCTGTAATGGGATCAACCGAGTTCATGTCAATAATGAGCAAAAAGGAATGAATCTCCTGTTTCAGGGGATTATTTTTATTTCTTTTTCTTCCCGTCCTAAGAATAAGTTAATGGGTCCAACAGGGAATGCTTTTGTTGGATATCCGTAAACAAAATTGCCTTCACTGTCTGAAACGATTGTTTGTGAAGATTTGATCTTCAATAGAACATTTTCTACACTTTCAGTTTCTCCATTTATGACTATATCATAGTTTCCTGAAGGAACATCTTTGTCAATGTATACTGCCCGTCCATTTTCAGCTTCTCTGTACTGCTTAAAAGGTATAAGCATTCGGACCGTGAAGGTCATATTCTTGACCTTATATGCCTCGACCTGGAATTCATTTGGTATTGAATTTATCGCGACGTCATCGAACCTGTGTTCATACTTTTTATCTTTAACAGGAATTGAGACCTCGAAATTAACATCCAATTTTATACTTTTATCAGGTTTAGTTTTACCTGAGATTATTAGCTCCTCACCTTGCTTTAATTGAATCGCAGATACATCCCATTCAATTAGATCTCCATGAGATATTTCGGGAACTGGTCTATGGAATAATGAATTTATTTTTTTGATGATCGTAAGGAATAGATTATAATCGTCTTTGATCGTGATGATCACCCCATGTTCTCTACTGATAACCATAAGTAGCTAAGGTCATAATGTTCTGCCTTTATAACTAAATGAATTTGTGGCTTTATATACTGATCTCCCTTCAATTTTCAGGAGATGTATCCGAAGGATATCCGAAAAGGTTAGACAAGGTTGTAATTACTTCTGGTCCCACCAAATTCCCCCATTGGCCTATACAAATATATTAAGATGGATACTATTTAGATTTATTTAGAAGTTGTCATTTTGAGCTTCTTAGCCTTATTTGGAGGCTGTCTTAAAGTTTGGTGTTGGCATAATATTTAGTTGCTCGGAGTTTACCAAAAAGGACTACTATCGATTCAAAATATGCCAAGCTTGCTGTCATTTTTAAGATTTAAAACCCCCATAAGTCATGCACATTCATATGTGACTGATAATAGTTCAACGCCAATACATTACAACCCCATAAAACCAGAATCTTTATAAGGTTTCATTGGCTACAGAAACGTGTGAAAACGATCGATGCTTCAGCAATAAAATTAATTATTCTTGAAAGCTTTATCATGTTCTTTGCTGTTGCTGTTATCATAACAGTTTATCTTCAACTGAATCCTTTTGTATTTCCCGGACTCCAAACCAAGATCAACTGGTTCTTTGCATTATATATGTTGCTTTTGGCATCAGCTTACTATGCTGAGATCATACGGTACTCTATTAGTGGAATAATTATTCCTGTTAAACATGCTACCTTTTATGGCATACCATTTAGTAAAAATGTGGCAAGATCATTGGAAATTATATATGAAGAAGTAGACATGTCCTACAAGAAGAGTACTGAATTTGAATTAATAAAAATTGGTGCAAATAATGTATTTCAATTAATGTTAATAATTTTTTGCATGCTGTTAGTCATCAAAGAAATAAATACTAACTTGATAGAATCGACGATTATCAGATATTTGATGAGTATTTTGATAATTTTCGGTGCAGCTACAGTGTTGATAAGTAGATTTGAAAACTCTAATGTTAATTATTAAATCAAGATCATGACACTTAAACAAAAAAGAAGTGGGGTTGACCGAGCAGAGTTAAAAGTAGCTCTATTGATCGGCATGATCACTGTAGTGGGTTTTTTGCTTCGATTTTATCATCTCGGAGATCAATCATTATGGCTCGATGAAGCGATATCATCCAATGCTGCAGCAGCACTTTTGCAATACGATTCACCTGTATTTCCTTCGGGACATATCTATGGCCGGGCAATTTTGAACACATATCTGATTGCATTATCATACAATATCTTTGGAGTGAGTGAATTTGCAGGAAGACTTCCCAGTGTTATATTTGGCACGTTGACAATACCAATTGTATACTTCATAGGTGCAAAACTGGAAAATAGAAATGTTGGAATTCTAGCTTCGATATTTATAGCATTTTCTGTTTGGGAAATAATGTGGTCACGTCAAGCCCGCATGTATCAACAGCTACAGTTCTTCTACTTAGCTTCAATACTATTGATCTACGAGTTTAATAATAATAGAACAACCAAGAATTTCGTTTTGCTCGTAATATGCATATTGGGTGCTATGTCAAGTCACTTATTTGGTTACGTGCTCATTCCTATGGCTTTAATTTACTTCCTTATCGGAAATATTGACATTGCTAAAAGGATACAGATAGAATCCATAGATATACGACCTGTGGTTTTGTCATTAGCGATTTTATTGGTACTGATATTTGCTACAGATCTTACTCGGGTTATATCCCAAGTCTTCAATACAAGATATGATTATTTTGGATCTTATATTTATTTTTTAGAGGACTGGGTTCCTTTGTTCTTCTATTTAGCCCCTCTTGGAGCAGTTATGGCTTTTGAGAAAAGACCAGGGTTGGGAACACTCTTGATATTGTCTTACATGATCCCTTTTTATTTTATCTCATTTCATGTTAAACTTCTTGGATTTAGATATCTATATTTCATATTTCCGATATTAGTTGTATTTTCGTCTTTGTTGATCATAAAGTTGACAGAGCATAAAAAGGAACAACTTTTGCCGAAGTTGCGATTCCCGAATACAAAGGTTTTAATTAATTCAGCAATCATAATTCTGTTGTTGTTAGCATCAGTAGCTCAATTTCAATTAACTCCTGAGGATAATTACAAATTGGAACCTAGGACCCCACAGGCAGAGTTCAAAGAGGCCTACAATACTATCAAAACAAACATGGGTCCTGATGATGCAATTATGGCTGGCTGGACACCACTTGCACAATATTATATTGGAAAATGTGATTACTGGCTGGCATTTCCCATAACCGGGACAGGAATTGATGATTTCCTAATAAATAATACTCAATATGATGTTTATGCTAATGCAACAGCAATTAGGGACGTGCGGGCATTGGAAGATGTAATAAATGCTCATACTCAAGGCTGGATCGTTGTGGATGACATGACACAAAGAGGTATAAGACCTGAAATGAGATCTTATTTATCGAATGATACTATCTTTAAAGTGGAAAGTTATGATTCTCTCAAAGTTTATAGGTGGAACCTATCACTCTACGATGAAATAGAGAATAGCAATTAACTTATGACGACAAGGTAACGATTATTATTTAATTTGCTTTATTACATGAGCCACAAAACCCAATTGTACAATATGTAGTGTTTTTATTTTGAAATTTATTATTGGATCCCAAGTTTGACAGTTCTATTTTTTTAGCCTTTTTGAATTTGACAGTTGTTACTAAATTAAAGATTTATGGTAACTAATGTTATTTAAAAACTATAATTTGTGATATGTTCTTATTTTAGTTGTAGATTGGGCAAATATGATGGAAAATAAGCAAAATATCACCAAAATTAGCATTAATTTTTATAAACTGTCAAATTCTGGTTGGATAATTATAGAGAATATAAACACATTTAAATAATATATTATATATCTTAGGACGTTATGCGGAGTATAGTTACAGGGGGAGCTGGATTTATCGGATCACATCTGTGTGATCAGTTGCTGGATATGGGTACGGTCGTATGCCTGGACAATTTTGATCCATACTATGATCCACAGGTTAAACGAAAGAATATCGAACCATTCATGGATAATCCTGATTTTGAACTTGTGGAGGGCAATATACTGGATAAACAGTTGCTTTGTGAGCTGTTTGAAGATGTGGATTACGTATTCCATAATGCAGCACAGGCGGGAGTAAGAATATCAGTAGATAATCCATCTAAATCGCATACTGCAAATGCCACAGGTACATTGAACGTACTCGAAGCTGCTGTGAATTCGGGAGTACATAAGGTGATCAATGCATCTTCATCTTCGGTCTATGGAAAGGTCTCATATCTACCGTTCGATGAGATCCATCCGAATGTACCGGTATCCCCATATGGTGCATCGAAACTTATTGCTGAACATTACTGCCGTGTCTTCAATGAGCTCCATGACCTTGATACTATAGCCCTCAGGTACTTCACTGTCTTCGGCCCCAGGATGAGACCGGATCTGGCGATCAACATTTTTACTAAAAAAGCCCTTAAAAACGAAACCATCGAGATCTTTGGGGATGGAAATAAGACAAGGGATTTCACATTCATTGATAATATCGTCGATGCAAACATACGTGCAATGAAAAACGGCATAGGTGAGTATAACATCGGTGGTGGGGAGCGTATCAGCATCCGTGAGCTTGCAGAGAAGATCGTCTCCATCACGGACAGTGAATCTGAGATCATCTACGGTGAATCTGTGAAAGGGGATGCTGAACACACATGGTCTGATGTCAGCAAAGCTTCCAGGGACCTCGGATACAGCCCGAAGATAGGTCTGGAAGAGGGATTGAAGCGATACGTGCAGTGGTATATTGAATCCACTGATCAATGAGGTGATCTAAATGCAAGTGAATACTATTTTAGAGACTGCTGCAAATAATGGAGACGCGGAGGATAATCTTATTGATATATCGATCGTGATCCCCTTACTCGATGAGGAAGAGAATATACAACCTCTTGTGGAGGCGCTTGAGAACGCTCTTGATAATTACGACAGGACGTACGAGGTCATATTCGTCGATGACGGTAGTACGGACGGTACGTTCACAGAATTAAAAGCCGCCCACGAGAAGAATCCGCACATCAAGATCATCAAGTTCAGGAAGAACTTTGGCCAGAGTGCATCCATGAAGGCAGGTTTCGACCATGCAATAGGGGATATCGTGATCAGTATGGATGGCGACCTGCAGAACGACCCCGCAGACATCCCACGGCTGGTGGAAGTGCTCGAAACCGAACAGTGCGATGTGGTCTGCGGCTGGCGAGCCGACCGAAAAGATCCCCTTTCCAAGACGATCACATCCAAGTTCGCCAACCTGCTCAGACGAAGTATAACCAGTGAGTTCATCCATGATTCAGGTTGCACCCTTAGAGCATACCGTAACGAATGCGTAAAGGATCTGGAACTGTACGGTGAGATCCACAGATACATCCCTGCCATGCTGCTCTGGAAAGGCTACTCCATAGAAGAAGCAAAAGTAAAACACCACCCACGAGCCCATGGTGTTACCAAGTACAACTGGAAAAGAGTGGTCAAGGGATTCCTGGACCTTATAGTGATCAGTTTCTGGCAGAAATACTCAGTCAGACCGATCCATGTGTTCGGAGGAGCAGGATTGATCTCTAGTTTTGCCGGCGTCCTGCTAGGAGGCTGGCTGGGCATCCAGAGGTTGTTCTTTGGGATGAGCCTTTCTGATCGTCCTCTGTTCCTGCTAGCGATATTATTGATCATGGTCGGGGTGCAGTTGATCGTGTCTGGAATTCTGGCTGATATCATGCTCAAGATCTACTATGGGGGAGAAGGAAGGAAGAACTATCTGGTCGAGAGGTTGATCGAATGAGAATTTTGATGCTGAACTATGAGTATCCACCTTTGGGAGGTGGAGCTTCTCCAGTGACTAAATCACTATCTGAAGAATTAGTTAGATTGGGGCATACCGTTGATGTGGTTACCATGGGCTACAAAGAGTTGAAGCCGAAAGAAGATATTAATGGTGTAACTGTATATAGAGTCCCAAGCATTAGAAAAAAACTAGAAGTATGTCAAACACATGAGATGCTTTCTTATTGTATTTCTGCATATCGATTTTTGCCAAAATTATTGGAAACTAATCAATATGACATCGTCCATACTCATTTTATTATTCCAACAGGTGTTCTTTCATATTTAAGTAGAAAAAGTATCCCTTACATTATCACTTCACATGGAAGTGATGTTCCGGGTTATAACCCAGATAGATTTGGGCTACAACACAAATTGCTTAAACCACTTTGGAATACAATTGTAAAAAATGCAGCGTGTATCACCAGTCCGACCAATTATCATAAAAATTTGATTTTAGAAAATATCACTAATAAAGAACATTGGAATAAAGTCAAAGTAATTCCCAATGGTATTCATCCTGGAAATTTTGTTCCAAAAAATAAAGAAAGAAAAATCTTAGTTGTAACTAGATTATTTGAAAGAAAAGGTGTCCAATATGTCATTGAGGCTATGAAAGATATCAAGAATTATAGTTTAGTGATATGTGGTGATGGTCCTTATAAAAAACAGTTGGAAATGCAAATTAGTAGGCTGAATGTTGACAATATTGATTTATTAGGTTATGTTAGCTATGATCGATTGAAACATGAATATGAAACATCCTCTATATTCGTATTTCCCTCATCTTCTGAGAGCTTCGGTTTAGTTTTGCTGGAGGCAATGTCTGCTGGCTGTGCGACAATAACAAGTAATGCTACAGGATGTCCTGAAGTGGTAGGAGACACTGCGTTGCTGATTAGAACAAAAAATTCAGAAGACATTAGGAAAGCTTTAGTTAAACTGATCAATGATGATCAACTTAGAATTGAACTTGGACTCAAAGCAAAAAAAAGAGTCGAAGATAGTTTTACTTGGAAAAAGATTGCTAAACAGTATTTGAGTGTTTATGAAGATGTAATCCATGAATAAAATAATAGACAAAAGATGTTTGACCTTATTTTCCAAAAGAAATCATCAGCAATCTTTGATTCCAATTCCACTGAAACATTTGGTGGTGCAACCGCTCAGATGTTTTTGCTTGCGAAAGAGCTCGGAAACTATATTGGTTTTGATGTAAGTTCTATAGTGGTTGATTTTGGCCGAAAAGATGGCAAAAATGGATATTTGATTAAATATGATGATGTTGATGGTTTGGCAAATCGGATAAATAAAATAGAAAAGGACACCCCTACTAAAGATATTTTTTCAAAGTACAATAGGGAAATGATTTGTATATTTGATCACGAAAATATTTGTAGGAAATATTTGGAGGAATTTATATAAATAACAAAGAAATTCCCCTAGTTAGTGTGATAATTCCAACATATAATCGGGCGGATATTATAGAAAGGACTATTAATTCAGTTTTAAATCAAACATATATCAATTGGGAATTAATAATAATTGATGATGGCTCTACGGACAATACCAAACAAGTAGTTAGACGATTTATAAATAATAAAAAAATAAAATATTATAAAATTAATAATTCAGGTGTATGTTATGCTAGAAATTTTGGTCTAGATAAAGCAAAAGGGGAGTACATATCCTTATTAGATTCAGATGATGAATATACACCAGATAGAATCGGAAAACAATTGGAATATATGATGAATGATAATGTTTTTTTCTCGTTATCTAATAAACATGTAGTTTTTGAGGAGGATGAATTTAAAAATTTGAAAGTGGAATGTACAAATAACTATATTGTTGATACGTTATGGTTGATTAAAAATAACAACCGATCAGCTACATTAATGATGTTCAATAGAGAAATTTTAAAAGAATGCAAATTTGATGAAGATTTACCCTCATACAATGATATTGATTTTTTATTAAGAGTTAGAAAATACTATGAAATATTATATATTCCTGAAAAATTAAATGCTATACATAAATCATCTACTCGTGATAGAATTTCAAACAATCCTGATATGAAAATAAAGGGCTGTGAAATTGTTTACAAAAAAAACACTTCTAATTACTACAATTTAAATTTTGAAGAAAACAGGTTATTATTTAAAGAAATTTTGAAGCATTTGACTTTATTTAATTTTTTAAAAGGAAATAATAAGGAAGGTAAGTGCCGACTGGATGAATATATTTACTATGAAAATAGTAAAATCGAGCAGCATAAATTAAAATTGGTATATATATTTTCTTTAAATGGTACATTATTTAAAACATTTCTTTTAGCTTCTAGACTTTTGTGGAAATATGGATTGATAAAAGTTTAAAGAGACTTCTCAATTAGAAAGGAAATAATTAATTTGATAAATTGATTTTATCTAAGAGCAACTACTTTTAGATTAGCAGAAGGAGTTTAGAGCACATGTATAAAAATCCTTACTTCAAACGTAAGAAACCCCCTGAAGATGATGTGAAATTTTATAATTACTCGATTGGATTCCTTGAATCATCTTCTTTTGCAATATATGAATCATTAATAACAAAACGTAAAAGTAGTTTTATGTATTGTTTATTTAAACTATTACTAAACTATTGTGAATCAATGTTTTTAAAGTTGCATATGGATAAAAAAAACAGAAAAGATGTCCTTTTCTTTCCTTTTAGTGGAAATCATTATGCAGAATTTAAACCTTTGTTTAAAAATATAAACGATATTAAATATGGACTAGTATTAAATAAAACGAAGTCTGAAAATTTTATCTACAAAATCATTTTTAAAAAAAGATTGTCTCTCTATAAATATAAAGACGAACTTCAAAAAAATAAGCAAGTAATGTCCTTATATTCATACACTTCATTTAAAATAATTTGCAGATCATTTTTTATATTTATATCCACATATTTAAAATTATTTTCCCAAAAACAGAAAATATATAATTATTTAAAATATAATCTTGACAATTCATCATATGATAACAAAAAAATTAAATCGATTATTAATTATATTGTTTGCGAATTTTCCTATAATCTAGCATTAGTCCCTTTTATTGAGAAATGTATGGAAGATAATGATTCTAAAGTTATTGTAGTTAGCAACGAATTTAATTATTATGGACGACTTCTTATAGAAGTGGCGAAGGGGAAAAATATAAAAACGGTCAATATACCTCATTCTATGATTACTTCTGTCCCTTGCTATTGGATCTCTAACTCAGATAAATTAGTTTTACAAGGAAACCATGATAGAAATTACTTGTTAGATAAAGGTTATATTCGTTCTGAACAGTTGGTTGTTACGGGGCGATCAACAATTGATGAAAAATTACTTAAAACATATTCTAAAGATGAAATTAAAAAACATTTTAGTATTCCCTCTCATAAAAAAGTAATTTGTTTAGCAACACAACCTTTTAATGATCATGTGAGAAAAGATTTTGTGCTTGATGTTTTTTCTGCATTAGAAGAAAATGCAAATGAGACTTTTATTATTATAAAGTTGCATCCCAATGAGGATATAGATTATTATAATTCCCTTTTAAAAGAAGATAAATTAGAGAAATTGAACTATCTGATTATAAGAGATTATGACTTATATGCAATTTTAAGCATTAGTGACATTCTAATAACGATTTCTTCAAATGTAGCTGCAGAAGCCTTGTTTAAGAAAGTACCTGCAATATCTTATAATAAATGCAATTTTTCTGGTCAAACATATGTAACGAATGGTTATGTTAAAGAATCAAAAAACACCATTTCACTAAAAAACGATATAAATCAATTGCTTTATAATTCTGTAGAAAGAACAAAAAATTTGAAGTTAGCTGAAGAATATACTCAACATATGAATTATAAATTAGATGGTAAAGCTAGTGAAAGAATTATTTCTGTAATTAAATCTTTAATGTATAAATGATTTTTTTATTTGTTGTAAAAAGTATCACAGGCTGTCTAAGTTTATATGTCTTTAATTTGTCTTATAATTTTTTCAATATCAAAATCCTTATAAGATATGTCTTCTGAGCAGTCTTAAATTCTTGAGATCATCATCAAATGATTTGAGGTTTGATCTTGGTGTTTCGAGTGTTACATTTTTGTTAGGTGTAGATTCAATACATTTCATCAAAAATTCAGAATCATATTTCCCCTCTCCAATTGCAAGATGTTCATCTTTTTCATAATTTAAATTTCCATCTGAAATATGGAACATCAATGGATTCAATTTTAAAAAATCCTTAATAAACAACTTATAATCCAATTTTAAGCTTACTGCAGCTTTTACAGCATGATTCAAATCCAAGCAAAGTCCGAACTTCGATCCCATTAATCTTTCAATTTGTTCAGGAGAATAGCCTACCATTTGTTCATCAAACAATCCGACCTTGGGCATATTCTCAATCAAAACCCTATCATCTTCAATCAAACTTAAAAAATCCATTGCATCATCGATTAATCCAAATCCGGGATGAAGGATAAGATATTTGGCATCTAATTGATCTGCCCACTGGATACAATCATCTATTATTTTTAGGTTGAAATCTTCTTTTTGTTTGTCTGCAATGTTAAGTCCATGTCTTTCTGTTGTGATATGAATGACATACGGTATTTCATAGGACAAAAAAGGTGTTATGTCGGTATTTGGAATTGGGGTCAACTCGACGTACTGAAAAACATCTTGTTTGATCAAATCCGCCGCTTTTTGCATTACGTCCTGGTTAGTTGACCAGAGTTTTAATCCGAATCTCATGTTGATCCCATCCAAAAATTTATTCTACAAGATCCCAGTCTAAAGGAGTTCCTCTCTCAATGTCTTTCCTTGCTTGTTTGCGGAGTATTTTGCTTAAATATCTTGGATGTAGTCCAAATCCTGGTCGAATTGATCTAACATTCATTTCCGTAAACTGATCTCCAGCTTTAATATCCTCTACTGCAAACAGAGATCTTGAAAATTCGCGACTCTTTTTGATTTTCTCTGTTAATTCGTAATTAACATTTCCAAGTGCATTTTCAACTTCCCTCACAGCTATTACCATGGATTTGAACTCTTCTGGTTCAAGTGAGAATGCAGCATCCGGACCACCTAAATTTCGATCCAGAATAAAATGTTTCTCTACAATTTTTGCCCCAAGTGCCACAGACGCTATTGTGGCAGAAGTCCCTAATGTGTGGTCTGAGAGTCCGGTAACTGTTTTGAAGGTTTCTTTGAGATTTGGAATGGTGTTTAAATTCATTTCTTCAAGAGGAGCAGGGTATGCAGATGTGCATTTCAAAAGTGCTATCTGATGATTTCCCACCCTCTTGCATGCATTTATTACCTCTTCTATATCCGAGAGGGTTGCTATCCCGGTTGATATGATTATTGGCTTTCCTTTTGATGCGATGTATTCTATAAGTGGAATGTCCGTTATCTCAAAAGATGCAACCTTGTAGGCTGGAACATCCATATCTTCAAGAAAGTCAACTGATGTTCTGTCGAAGGGAGATGAAAAAAATATGAGCCCTAAATCTTCTGCTATCTCTTTGAGTTTAGGTTGCCAATCCCAAGGAGTATATGCTTCCTGATAGAGCTGGTAAAGTGTCTTACCATCCCACAGAGTGCCCTGTTTGATCTGGAAGTATTCATTGTCAGAATCTATAGTAATCGTATCTGGGGTGTATGTCTGAATTTTAACAGCATCTGCACCTGCTTCTTTCATGGCTTTTATGGTATCAACAGCAAGGTCAAAATTCTGAAGATGATTGGCTGACAGTTCTGCTATTATGAAAACCGAATTGTTATTTCCAATAGTCTTGTTTCCAATTTTAATTTCCATGTATCTTTTCCCTCTCTATAATGCCCATAACAATCATATCATACCAATTGCCGCTTTTGAAAACAAATTCTTTTAATCGACCTTCTTCTTTAAATCCTGATTTTTTATAGAAACTTATTGCACGTTTATTATTATCTATAACTTCAAGTTTCAATGTATGGAGCTCAGCAATATCAAAAACTAACTTTTTTAGACACTTGATTAGTAAATTTCCTTTATCTTTAAGTTTGCAGTAAGGATTTGAATATATTCCAAAATAACTATTTTTGTTTTTTAAATCTATTTTATTTAAAGAAATTACACCTATGAATTCCTGCCCTTTTTGAACAAACCAATAAAAATTTTTAGTATCATTTTTTAGATTTTTAATAAAATTCATGTGTTCTTCTGAAGATATGATGTTGTCAGAATACATCCATTCTCTGACACTGGCATGGTTTCTACAATTTCTCACGATTTCTTTTTCTTCTGTGGAAGTGTTTATGAAATTTTTGACCATCAAATCATCAAATATAAAATCTTTCTTTAAATTAAGCATTCACAAACTTCCATATATTTTAAAATCTAGATCTCCAGAAATTGATCATTTATAGTGTGAGTTGTATTTCTTCATTAAAATTTCAGTAATTTCAAAGTCAAGAGGCTCATCAATATCTACAGACTCCCTTTCTTCCATCACTAAAAACCCTACATTTTCTCCAACAATTGTATTTTCTTCCATTAAAAGATCTCTCTTGCAAATGTAGATTGCACCATTTTCTTTAAATAAGGATTTTGTTAATTGCCTATTTTTTAATTGAATCGGATATAGCCTTTCATAGTTACTTTCTTTTTCAATCCAATAATGTCCTCTATCTTCAACAACGCTTAAAACTGAATCAAAATTTCCTTCTTTGAGCAGTTTTATTCCCTCAAAAATCCTTTCATGATTCAATAAAGGTGATGTTGTATATAATAAAACAACTATATCTGGATTATAATTCTCATTTTCTTCAAGATACTTTATAGTATGCTGTAGAACAGGTAATGTAGGCGTTTCATCTCTGGCAAGTTCTTCCGGTCTGATGAATGGAACTTCTGCACCAAATTTTTGAGCAACTTCCGCAATTTCAGCATCTTCGGTGGATACAATTACCCGATCTATCTCTTTCACATTCAAAGCAGTTTCTATGATGTGGCCGATAAGCGGTTTTCCGCAGAGTTCTTTTATATTTTTTCTGGGAATTCCTTTTGAACCTCCCCTGGCAGGTATTATTGCGATGGTTTTGATGATGATCACCTTAAACAAGTTTCTATTAATCTGAACTTTAAAATCATTTCCAAGCCTTTATGGTTTTCACCACGAGCTCTACCTCTTCGTCTTTCATTCCAGGGTAGATTGGGAGAGTTATGATCCTATTGAACACATCTTCCGTTTCAGGGAAATCGTTCTCATCTAAATCAAAATGTTCGCGATAATAGCTGAAATGATATATTGGGATATAGTGAACATTCACGCCAATCTCATTCTTTCTCATATATTTAAAGAATTCATTTCTATTTATCGATTCATTTAATAGCACTGTATATATGTGCCATCCATGACCCACACCTTCTTTGGTAATAGGGGTTTCAACAAATTCACATCCATCCAACAGTTCATTATAGAGATTTGCAATCTCATTCCTTCTCCCTATAAAACCATCTAATTTTTTCAATTGCGAGATTCCAAGGGCTGCCTGAATGTCCGTCATCCGGTAGTTACGCCCAAGCATCTTCATATCATAGGCCCATCCAGCATCAGGACCATAGCGTGTAGCTGCATCCTTGTCTATACCATGGTTGCGCAGAAGCCTTACTTTTTCTGCAAGTTCCGGGTTGTCGGTAACAACAACTCCGCCTTCGCCTGTGGTTATGGGCTTGACTGGGTGGAAACTGAATACTGTGAGGTCTGCAAAATTACCGATCATCTTTCCATGGTAGCTGGCACCAAATGCATGGGATGCATCCTCTATCAATCGCAGATCGTATTCCCTTGCAATCTTTTTTATTTCATCGATATCACAAGGATGGCCTGCAAAATCAACATAAATGATAGCTTTTGTTTTTGCTGTGATCTTGCGTAGTATATCTTCAGGGTCGATGTTGCGTGTATCTTTTTTTATATCTGCAAAAATCGGCTTGAGATTGTTGTACAGAAGGGCATTGCTTGTAGCTACAAATGTAAAAGGGGTTGTTATAACCTCTGATCCTTTTGGCAAGTCCAATGAGCTTACCGCAATGTCAAGAGCACTGGTACCGCTGTTCACAGCTATGGCATATTTGCATCCCACATATTCACAGATGATATTTTCAAATTCAGATACCTTTGGACCTGTGGTTAGCCAATCGCTATTGAGTACCTTTACAACCTCTTCAACGTCGTTTTCATCAATCGATTGATGTCCATATGGGATCATTTAACACCTCATGGGGGATTGTATCCTCTTTATCTTCAGAGTTTTTACTGAACACTATTAAGTTGGCTTCTGTGTTAGAGATATTTTGAACTGCATGAGCAACGAAAGGAGGTATGTATATAATCTCCTGCTTTTCGGAATTTGTATCCATTATGATCTTATCCACTTCTCCAGATCTCATATCTTTTAATAGCAGTGCGATTTTTCCAGCTGTGATTGCAATCCATTCTTCTTTTTTCTTATGATAATGGTTGGCCCGAACTTTTCCGGGATTTACTGATACCAAATATGTATGTATGAAGTTAAATGGTTCATCTTCATACTTCATCGATACTAGCTCTGAAAGCCAGCCATCATCCCTTACATGCTTAACACGGCACAATCTGTTATGTCGCATACTTTTCAACACATTTCTTTAAGCTGCTCGTTGGTCAACCATACGTCGTTAATCTCACTCGAATATCTGAATCCATCTGGAAGAGTTTTACCACCGTTCAGGCAACCACTATCCCAGAAGGGGAATTCAGGTTCAATTACAAAATAGTCTGAAAATTCTTTACCATGCCTGGCCTCATCTTCAGTTATCATGATTTCATGAAGTTTCTCGCCAGCCCTTATTCCAGTGATAACTTTCTTTGCATCCGGTGCGATTGTGTCTGCCAGATCAACTATCTTCATGCTGGGTATTTTTGGGATAAAGACTTCTCCTCCCTTCATAAGTTCAATGGAGTTTGTCACAAAATGAACACCCTGTTCCAATGTCAACCAGAAACGAGTCATCTTTTCATCTGTGATTGTCAAGGTACCATTTTTCTTTTGCTCTTTGAATAGAGGTATTACACTTCCACGACTTCCAATAACGTTTCCATATCTTACACAGCTAAATCTTGTGTTTTTTTTCCCTGCATAAGTATTACCCTGAATAAACAATTTCTCTGCGGCCATTTTAGTGGCACCGTACAGGTTAACCGGATGAACTGCCTTGTCCGTGCTGAGTGCCATCACTCTTTCAACTGAGTTATCAATAGCAGCGTCAATCACATTCACAGAACCATCGATGTTTGTTCTGACAGCTTCTATTGGGTTATATTCGCAGGCAGGGACTTGTTTCAATGCAGCAGCATGAACCACGATGTCGATATCATTCATTGCACGAGACATTCTTTCTTTGTCACGTATATCACCTATCAAGAAACGAAGACGATCATCATTGAATTTCTGGGACATTTTGTACTGGTTGTACTCTCCTCTAGAGAATATCCTCAAGCTATGTGGGTTAAACTCTCTGAGGATAGTCTCTGTAAATTTTTGACCGAATGATCCCGTTCCGCCTGTAAGAAGTATATTTTTGCCTTCAAAGATATTTTTCATAATCGACCCTTTTCTAGTTTACTAAAACAATGTAGCATTTATATAATCTTCTAATAGAAAAAGATTTCTAGGCCGTTCTAATAAACCCTTGTAACAAAATAAATTTTATGGAATATCTATAAAATATAATAAATATAAGTTGAAATAATTTTGTCTGATTAGAGTAGTGATACATAAAAACAAAATAGAGTTTGGTTGCAGACCAAACATCGATGAAATAGTTGTTCTTAGATTATAGCAATAGAACAGTAGCTTGTTTTGTGTAATACTGAAATTAAAAGATAAGCTACTGACATAAACTCACTAAATAATTTTTAGAATTCTATTGAAGATTCCTGGTTTCGCTACTGTATGGCAATTCTGAGACAGGATTTCTAAAATAAGAAAAGAGGATGATATTTGGAAAATTACAAAGACGATAATGAACAAAAAATGGAATCGAAGGCACATTTGGATATAAGATATATACTGTTGTAGATACTGATAGTAATTTGATAAGAAAATTTAAGGCTACTAATAATTCCAATTGTTATAGTCAAGTGTTTTTTTCTAAATAAAGGGCTTACTATTTATATTAATAATCTTTACTAAAGTTGATTTACATGGCTCAATTCCACCTCTTCACACTTAGAGTAGGACTCGTATTTTTTACTCAACTAATTTTAGGTTTACAGAGTTTGATTTTGCTACCAATCTTAACAAAGAACCTCTCTATTGAAAATTATGGAATCTGGGCTCAAATAATGGTCACAATTGGTATAATACCCAACATTGTTCTTTTTGGTCTTCCATACACTATGGTTCGTTACATTCCTGCTCTTGAGAATAAAGAAGAACTGCAAGAAACATTTTATTCTATATTTAGTATAGTACTATTATCAGCGACAATATGTTCACTAGCTTTATATCTCTTTTCTGAAGAGATAGCAGACATACTTTTTGAGGAAAATATAATTATTGCAAATATATTGGCAATTATAGTTTGGTTTGAGTGCCTAATAATTTTCTTCATTAATTATTTCCGCGCAAAGCAGTACATTAAAATGTATTCATCCATAATGCTAAGTAAGTCCATTTTAATGATTTTAACCGTTGGATATTTTATATTTAATGGATATGGAATTCAAGGTGCAGTAAGTGGATTGCTCCTAATAGACATTATATTATTTGCTATATTGGCTTTGCTTGCCTATCGAGATGTTGGGTTTAAAGTCCCTCATTTCAAAAATTTAAAGGATTATCTCGATTTCGGAATCCCCACAGTACCAGGAAATCTTTCTAGCTGGGTAGTGAATTCCAGCGATCGCTATGTGATTGGAATTTTGCTCGGAGCATCATATGTTGGTTATTATTCTCCTGGATATTCACTTGGGGTCATGGTAAGGATGTTCGTATCTCCCCTTGCGTTTCTGCTACCTACCATTCTTTCAGAGAATTATGATAAAAAGCAAATGAATAATGTAAAACTCATCCTTACTTATTCTTTCAAGTATTTCATGATTATTGCAATACCTTCTGTATTTGGATTGTCCCTTTTGTCCAAACCCCTATTAACAATACTTTCAACCCCTGAGATTGCAGATAAAGGATATTTGATAACTCCTTTTGTAGCAATTAGTATGCTTTTGTTCGGAGCTTTTACGATACTATCACAAATAATAATGCTTGAAAAGAAAACAAAGATAATTGGCAAAATATGGATGGTTGCTGCAACTTTGAATCTTGGTTTGAATTTCCTCCTCATACCTCATATTGGAATTATAGGGGCAGCTCTTACAACCCTCATAGCATTTTGTTTCAGTGTAATTATAACAACCATTTATTCCAACAGACTACTACCCTTTGATGTAAGCCTGCAACCAGTGATAAAAAGCTTATTTTCTTCTTCTATAATGTCCATACCTATCCTTATTTATGAACCCACTGGATTGCAAAACATATTTTTGATTATTCTATTTTGTGCAATAATATATTTTTTATTAATGAATATATTGAATGTCTTCAAGGAAGAAGAAGTTTCGTTTATTAAATCTTTTTCTAGAGAATTCCGATAAACCCCTCCAACAGAAGTAAAATTTATAATTCATTATGATAATTTTATATTATGTCCTTAACGAACTTTGCCCTTAAAGAAGAGTACAAACGTCTTGAAAATCTCGGTGACAAGCTCTCTGAAATTGAATCTCTCATCGATTGGAAACCATTTCGTTCGATTATAGCAGAAATGTACAACAACAAAACAGAGTTGGGTGGCAGACCGAACCTTGATGAAATCGTCATGCTCAAGATGTTAGTATTACAACAATGGCATGGCTTATCTGACCCTGAACTTGAAAGACAGGCAACTGATAGAATTTCCTTTAGGAAATTCTTAGGTCATGTTAAATCAGAGATTTAACAGGAGTTGCAGATTTTCAATCTGCAACAATTTCCTGCAAAGGTTCCTGATAGCACTACTGTATGGGGTTTTCGGGAACGGATTTCTCAAACAGGAAAAGAGGATGAAATATGGAATGAATTACAAAGGCAACTAGATAGTAAAGGGTTGAAGATCAAGAAAGGTATGATTCAGGATGCAACATTCATACATGCCGATCCAGGACATGCAAGTCTTGGCACACCTCGTGGAAGTGAAGCAAAGACCAGAAGATGTAAAGATGGTACATGGACAAAAAAAGCATCTAAATCACATTTTGGATATAAGCTACATACCATTGAAGATACTGATTATGATCTAATAAGGAGATTTAAGACAACTACTGCTTCAGTTCATGATAGTCAGATCGATCTTTCAGAAAAAGGTGAAGTTGTTTACAGGGATAGAGGTTATTTTGGCGCAACTTCAAAAGGGTATGATGCAACCATGCAAAGGGGGGTGCGAGGACATCCGATTGGTATTAAGGATAAGATGAGAAACAATAGGATTAGCAGAATAAGAGCAAAAGGGGAAAGGCCCTATGCTGTTATCAAAAATGTGTTTACATCAGGATTTGTAAGAGTGACAACGTTGGCAAGAGCAAATGTCAAAATGCTAATTACAGCACTCAGTTATAATCTCTATCAATTGAGGACAATCAGAAGAAAATCTTTGGGATGAATAGCGATAGCTATTCAAAAAAGTTGAAAAGTATATAAATAGATACTAGCAAACTGCTGGAAATAGAGAGAAAGGCTCAAAAATTTAGCCGAACAAATTTGCTTTGAAAAAAATCAGCAGTTAATCGCAATTCTCTCTAGTTTAAAATTTTGAACATTTTTAATAATTTATTTAATAAATTGTCATAAATGGGGTTTTGATTTACTTTATAGACTATAAATAAGACTTTAAAACATTTAGTATATATCATTTAAAATATTGATTAATGAATTTGTTTAAGCAGTCCATTTATTCTAATTTATATACTTTTGAATTAGGATCATCTCCAACAAAAACAAGTTTAAAATTATTTCCATTTTTCTCTACATCATTAATCCATTTTTCTGCAGTTATTGTTTTATCTAAGTGCCCTCCTCTAGAGTTAAAAGCAATATATATGGTATTATCTGTTTCGTTTATTATGTGGGAAAACTGTTCTTTATCATGTATTAGAATGGTTTTATCCATATATCTCATATATGAATCATTACCAATTTTTCTAGAAAAGTAATTACTGTTTCCAGGTCTCAAATAGTAATCTGGCTCTTTATTATAATAATATGTGAACTGGTATCCATTTGAGATAATTGTAGCATTATTATTGTCATTATCTCTTATGTATATATTGTTGCTTTTCCAATCAGGTACATAATCAGAAACAGTAGTTGGTGCATAATATGGGTTATCGTATGTATCTCCATGTGTTCTTGAAGGGATAGAGATTGAATAGTTTAATGGAGCAATTGAAATAACTGTTATAATTATTATTGTTGCCATTACTAAAATGGATGTTTTATTACTATCTAAATATTTACTGAATATATTTTGTAATAATTCTTTATATCCTATAATAGCAATAGTTATGAACAATGGCATTATAAAAAATAAATAGCGTGTAGTTTCATGAAGGTGGTAATAACTTAACAAACCAATTTGCAACGACGCAATTCCAAATAAAAATAGGTTATCTTTTATATTTATTCTTCTCTGAACTAAATAATAAAATAGGGTAATTATGCCTATAAATAATAATACATAGTTTGAAAATAAAAAGTTTATAAAATAGTCTGAAAACGAATGTTTGGTTGTAAACCCATAACTTTCTACACAGATTTTGAAAATTTTCCCAAAAGTAAAGTTATTTTCTCGAATGTTGATAAGTATGTGGGCTAAAGGTATTAATAAAATAGGAAGGAAAATTATCAATAGATATTTTATTTTTAAAATTTCTTTTTTGAATTCAAACGTATATAATACAGCAGCAATTAGGATAATAAGTGGAGTAATATAACCGAATTTGTGAGTCATTATGGCAAGGAGAGCACTTATAATTGCTAATATCACAAAATTTTTATTTTGATGTTTAAATCCTATTATTGATGAATAAAATGTGAATAAAATTAAAAATGTAACCATTGAATACATTCTTCCCCATCTGGAAAATTCAATTGCCCATGGGAATATACACAATATGAATGAAAGCATGAGACCCATTTTTTTATTTTGTATTTCTTTTCCCAAAAAGTATAATATTAGTATTGTTCCCAATCCTGAAATAGCGCTTGGAAGCCTTACTGAAAATTCGTTTGCTCCTAAAAATAAAGCAAAAAAACTTGATAGATAACTGTGTGTTAAACCTCGGTTATAGTATGCTCCATCCGGTAGGGAAGGAACTCCATTTTCCAAGATACTCTTCATTGCTATGCCTAGGTATATTTCATCAGTACCCAAACTTAAATTCCCTAAATTATATATCCTTAAGTATATTCCTAATAACATTATCAAGAGCAAAACTATGCTGTAGAACCATCCTTCCTTATAGGTCCATTTCACAAAACTATAAGGCAACCTAGCAATCCAAACAAAAGGAGCAATCAGTCCCCGAAATGCCAGAGCACCATAATCTCTTCTGTTCCAATTTTCCGAGACCGCGTAATCCAAATTAAATCTCGTTAAAATGGCAAATTTCCTATCAAACTCATCATCTCTCTTCCTTTCTGCTGCTGCGTCCCTTTCTTGCTCCAGTTCCGCTTCTGCCTCGATTCTTTCCCTATTAAAGTAAAAAGTAAAAAAACCAAAGCCAATTGTAGCCAAAACCAAATAGAACTGAATAGAGGAAATAAAAGATACAACTGAGCTTAATAATTGGCTGCTTTCAATAAACTCAAATGTTAAACTTCCGATTGAGATTACTAATAGCCCTGCTAAAAAGAGGTTTCTAAAGTAGGGTTCTGTTTTTGCTTTAAAATACTCTTCGTCCTTTTGTATGAATATGAAAAACCAGCTAAAGCCTGATGTAAAAGTAATGATAGCCAATAGGGAAATATCAATCCAGACACTGACAATTATGGATGTGAAATGATGCAAGATCAGTGATATAAGACCTAGAATAAACAAATTACCAGTTACATCTAACAATGTATTTCTATATTTTTCAACAAGTGATCTCATATTGGTTTCTCGCTTGATACATGCTTCCTATTTACCGTTTCATTATATGGCTTAGAGAGATTTGTATTTGTTATCAACATAAAACTATTTAAACAATTTGTTATATTACCTGTAAGAATAGGATTATCATAAAACACTTTTGAATATCTGTGTCAAACCTTTTATATCAAAGAATTGGAATTCTAGGAATAAATTAGCTTAACCGACAGTGTGCTTATAATATGCAAAAAACTTTATCCATGAAGTAACTCGGCAATGCTTAGTAGTCAGAGATATGCTAAAGATATGAACAGGTTATATCTCGAGGGAAGCAGTTGCAAACAGACAAAATAATATGAGGAGTGTTATATAAAGTGTCAGATCGTATTCAATCTTTATCATGTATATTCGTAGTATTGGCTACCATTACCCTTTTTTCAGTTCCAGGTGTTTCAGCAAGCCATCTGGGCGAGGATCTGACCTCAAATTCAGGTTTTGAGGAGTGGGATGCCGGAAAACCTGTTAACTGGACAACACCGCACAGCGACTGGGAAATCGTACAGATCAGCGGCACAAGTGGCAATTTTTCACTGATGCTTGAAACAAACAGATACACTTCTCCTTCTTCAGCTAATATGGTCAGTGAAAGCATTGATGTTAATGAGGATGATCTGTTCTTTGTTACAACAAAGGTAAGAAGCAACAATGCGATTAATACCAAAGTACGGTTAAAAGGATATGACGACGACAGAAAAAAATGGATCACTCTTAAAACGTTTAATCCTTCCTCGGATATACAGCATGTATTTTATACAGTTCCTGAAGACATAACCCAGCTCCGTATGCGTTTGGAAGCCGGATATGTAGACGATAAGGACTGTGGACCTGCAAGCTCATATTTTGATGATATAAATATTATAGATCCCTCTGTAGAAAATGCAGAATTCTATTTGGAAGAGGGAGTCATAAGCAACAACGAATCTCTAAAAATCGGATCATACGAACTGGACCTCGTGGAAGCAAAGGACAATAAGGCCTTGGTCAGTGTTATGGCTTCAGGGAAGGCAATAGGTTCCGAAGTATTGATCCCAGGTGAAACTGTCGATTTTAAAATAGATAGCGATAAATATCTGGTCTTTTTAGTCAATGATGTTTTTGTAAATGAAGAATACTCAGAGGTCAGGATAAGCCATTTGATGGCAGGAAGAATCGTTGCAGAAGCCCCAACTATTCAGCCGATCGAGGAAGACGGCCTTATATTGTATTTACCTCTGGATGAAAATGAAGGATCTGAGATTTACGATTACAGCGGAAGAAGCTACTACGGTTCGACATATGGAGCAGATTGGACCGAAGGTATGGACAACTCTTGCCTTGAATTCGATGGCCTAACGGATTATGTGAAAATACCTGACACTTCCAGTACATTCGAAGAGGGAGATCATACCTTTACACTATGGGTTAAATCGACAGGAGTACGAGACAGTAAAAAATATATTCTGTGTCACTACAATTGGCGTCTTGGATGGAGGTCCGATTCAACACTTCGTTTTACTGTAGGCAGGATGAATGACAAAGATGGTCCAAGTTACAGTATAGATGCAGAGGTACCTGAACTTAAAAACGACTGGATCCATTTGGCAGGAGTGTACAAACCTTCTGAAAATAAAATAATGTTCTATGTAAATGGGGAATATGCGGGGGAAAAGGATATTGGTGAAGACAGGATCTGGGCGGATTACGGCAACCGCGACCTTTTAGTAGGGACTTCTAAACATGGAGCTGCAACGTTTTTTGAAGGACAGGTGGACGAGGTTCGCATTTATGACAGAGCGTTAAGCCAGCAAGAGATCGGGGAAATAATGTCCAGATCTCTCGGATTGTCAGGCATCTCTTCATATCATAACTCTATTTCAATAGAAAAGGATGAAGCAGTGTCTGTGGGAAATGGTTTCTGCCTTCAATATTCCAATGCTCCTTATTCGAATCTGGTCCTTATTGAAGGAATCACACAAACAAATGTATATTCTCTTGCCAATGACTCTGCTGGACAATCTTTGCTGTTAAAAAATGCTCAGGGCACACCTGTGATAAGGTTGAATATAGAGAGCATCACCAGTGAAAAGCTAATTCTGTCCGATATCTGGGTTGCAGATGAAAAAGCAGATGCACCTATCCTTGAAATAAGATCTATAAACTTTTCGGAAATAAGGACCTATGAACCTGCAACTATTGATGTGACCATTGTCAACAGCGGGTCAAGAACATATCGACCAGGTGGTGAAGATTCCATTGAGCTATATCTGGAAGATGATAAAGTGGATAGCTATAAGATCTCAAACGATCTGGCTCCAGGTGATACATTGGAATACAGCTTTGAAGTATGTTCACAAGAAGCAGGTAAAAGCCAGATAATGGCAATTATTTCCACAGATAGTGCTACCAATACATTAAGCACTACAGCTAAGATCGAACCTCCTATAAATCCTCCAGTTACCAGAATGCCATTATATATCGAGGAGACCGAATCAGGAATAACCCTACATTTAACATTGCATGGTTCCGGAATAAAGGGAGAATCCTGGAATGATAATGCACTGATCACCATAGGGATAAACAATCCCCTTGGATCCAGAACCTTCTATGAGAACTCGCATAAAGTATCGGGAACAGGTGTCAGAATCAAAATACCCTATGAGGAATTCTATGAAGGTGATGAGCAGTATATTGTAACTGTTAAATTTAGAGATGCTGAAAATAGTGTAATGACAAAAATAGCTGGAGAAGAGGGTACCTATAAGCCTCCTAACAATAGTCTACTCTTGGTGGCATTATTTGTACCTTTGTTGGGATATGTGATCAGGAAAAAGATTTATTAATAAATATCCGGTGAATCAAAATGATTGCATTTTCAGACTGATGATCTCTACACCACAAGACCAAGATCATTTTGATGCATCCAGAAAATAAATCCAGCCTACAGCTGGCACACCACTGCAATGATCACTGATTGTGGTAAAGGGTATAGTCTCTGTAGGGAAGGATTATTCCTGTGCCACTAGAGAGATATTCATCTGTGCCGAAGTCAAACACAGATTATCAGATCCGGGAAATTCCGACTGAAGATCATTGAAGTGCATCTGGTAGAGTATGTAGCGCATGACGACATCTTCAGATTTGATGATGAGTAGGGGTGGAAATGAATTACATTGATTTGCGTGATCTGCTTGAGTGTGGAATGTTTGATCGATGATCACTGCAAACGATTTGCATCTGGATATTCAGGTTCCAATCCATTTCTAACAAATCGTTAGGTACAGTTGATTCATTACGTCTCTGTGTTTGTTCAGATTGTATGAGAACCTATATTATTCCATTCTCTTCAAGAAAGAGTGGGAACTGTCAATGTTGGGTATAAAATCATCCTAACCTATAAATAATTATAACTAGATTAAAGCAACTATAAATGTGACTTATGAGAGGATGTGAACTTATTGGAAGTAAAAAAAGCAATTATACCTGTAGCAGGCCTTGGAACCAGATTTCTTCCTGCAACGAAATCGATGCCAAAGGAAATGCTCCCTATCATCGATAAACCGGTGATCCATTTTGTTGTTGAAGAGGCTCTAGCTTCAGGAATAGACGACATAATCTTTGTCACAGGCAGAAGTAAGAGGTCGATCGAAGATTATTTTGATGGGTCGCCTGAGTTGGAAATGCATCTGAAACAGCATAAGAAACACGATCTTCTCGAAAAGATTCAGGATATAGCATCTTTGGCTGATATCCACTACATAAGGCAGAAAGAGCCGAAAGGACTTGGGGATGCTATATTGAGAGCAGAAAAACATGTGGGTGATGAGCCATTTGCGGTACTTCTGGGTGATGATATCGTAGTGAATGAACAGCCCTGCACCAGGCAGCTCATCGATATCTACCAGAAATATGGGCGTTCCACCATCGCAGTTAAAGAAGTCCCGAAGGAAAAGATCAGCAGTTATGGGATCATAAAAGGAAAACCTTTGGATGATTCCTTGTATGCTCTGGAAGACATCGTTGAAAAACCAGATGTAAACAAGGCTCCATCCAATATCGGTGCTATTGGGAGATATGTGTTCACTCCTGAGATCTTTAATTGTATAAAGGAAACATCATCCGGTGTCGGCAACGAGATCCAGCTTACTGATGGCATACGTAATCTCAACAGGTCCCAGAAGGTATATGGCTACAAGTTCAGTGGAACAAGGTATGATACCGGGGATAAGGCTGAATATGTGAAAGCGATCATAAATTTTGCGCTGAACAATGAAAACATGAAAGATAATATTCTCGAATATTTGCAAGATGTTCTTGTTAGTAAGAATAATGCCTAAATTAGGTGAACTTCTAATGTTCAATATTTTGGGTTTCATTACGTCAATCAAACTTTATAACTATTGACAAATAATTCAGCACTTTTATATAGTTTATTACTTATAGTGAATCGATAGAGGATAATAAACCTATTATTGTCATTATGATGATGGGTTGTATAAATCATAGAGGAAAAATATGCAGTCAAGATCAAGAACCAAAATGCATGGAAGATATGCTAGTATTGGAATAACGATTGCCATTGTAGTAATGATGATCT